>NZ_JAALDZ010000033.1:0-42273 GCF_014145125.1 Dietzia sp. CQ4
GAGCGCGCGGACCGCGGGGGCGCGCCGGCTCCACCGGTCCGGCGGGCGGGCCACCAGGGCCGGGACCGGACGGCGGACGTTCCAGCTCATCACGTGGATGTCCGGTTCGGTCACCGGTCCGATGAGGTACGAGGGCTCGGGCCGCGCGGCCGGGGCGACGCCGGGGTCGTGCGGTGCCATCGTGCGGTCCTCGAATCCGGGGCGGGTGGTGGATCCCCAGTGTATTGGGGAGGATGGCGGTCGTGCCGATGCCCTCGCCCCTGCCCGTGAGGGACGGGGTCGGCCCGACGCGGCTCCGCGTGCCGACGGCCGGGCCGTGGGCGACGATCGCCGAGTACGTGGTCGAGAGGTTCGATCACCTCGACGCTGCCGACCTGCTCCGCCGCTTCGCCGACGGCGATGTCGTGGGCGCCGACGCCCGCCCGGTCGGCCCCGCGACGGCCCTCGGTTCACACGAGTTCATCTGGTATCACCGCGAGGTGCCGGCGGAGGACCCGCTCCCCGTCCACGAGGAGATCGTCCACGTCAGCGACGATCTGGTCGTGATCGACAAGCCCCACTTCCTCCCCACCACCCCGACGGGCAGGTTCCTGCGCGAGTCCGCGCTCGTCCGTCTCCGCGTCCGGCTCGACAATCCCGACCTCACCCCGGTCCACCGCCTGGACCGCGCCACCGCCGGGCTGGTGATGTTCTCGGCACGCCCGTCCACTCGGGGCGCCTACCAGACACTGTTCGAACGACGAGAGGTCGCCAAGGTCTACGAGGCGGTCTCGGCGCGGCCGTCGGGCTGGGATCCGAGCACGCCGGAGATCTCCGGACGCCCGGTCCCCCTCGTCCACCGCGATCACCTCGAGAGACTGCGCGGCCACCGACGGGTCGCCGTCCGCCCCGACCTCCCGCCCAACACCGAGACCCTCGTCGACGTTCTCGGTGCCGGCAGGAGCGCTGCCGGGCGCCCGGTGCTGCACACGATCCTGCGCCCCCGGACCGGCCGGTTGCACCAGCTGCGGGTGCACCTGGCGGCACTGGGGATCGCGATCCTGGGTGATCGCCGGTACCCCGACCTGCTACCGGAGATCCCGGATGATCACTCCCTGCCTCTCCAGCTGCTCGCGAGGGAGCTGGCGTTCACCGACCCGCTCTCGGGTGAGCCCCGGCGATTCGTCACACGCCTGAGGTTGTCCGAGGCCCCGGTGTACGGCGACGCCAGAAGCTCAGGTGGATGACCCCACTGGGCGAGGTGGTGGACTCGATGTGGAATCGCTCCTCGAGCCCCTCCACCCCGTCCCACAGCCGTTCCCCCCGGCCCAGGATGACGGGCACCACGACGATGTGCATGTGGTCGATCAGGTCCGCCCGGAGGAACTGGCGGATCGTGCTCGCTCCCCCGCCGATGCGGACGTCCAGGCCACCTGCCAGCTCGCGCGCGGCGTCGAGCGCCGCGGCGGGGTCGGCGTCCATGAAGTGGAACGTGGTGCCCCCGTCCAGCTCCAGCGTCGGCCTGGGGTGATGGGTCAGGACGATCACCGGGGTGTGGAAGGGCGGGGTGTCCCCCCACCAGCCACGCCACGTCTCGTCCGCCCAGGGGCCCCGGGTGGGGGAGAACTTGTTGCGGCCCATGATCTCCGCGCCGATACCCGTGTTCCACCGGCTCGCGAACGCCTCGTCGACCCCCACCGAGGCCTCGCGGTCCCCGTGGAATCCCATGTCCTGGAAGGTCCGTGTCGGTAGCGCCCACTCCAACAACCGGTGCCCGGCGTGACCGAAGGGCGCCTCGAGGCACTGCCCCTCCCCCGTACCGAACCCGTCCAGCGAGACGGAGAAGTTGTGGACCCGGACCAGTTGCCTCCGCACTCCCGCTTCCCCTTGCGCGTCGGCGAGCTCGGCGACATGGGCCGCCAGGTTGGCCAGGGTCTGCTCGCCACCCTCGACGGCGTGGTACTCCTGCGCCGCGCGATCGCGGAGCTCCCTCGTCGGGAACACCGTGCGGAACTCGACACGGGTCCCCCCGCCGTCGATTCGGAAGTCCAGGACGGACTCGAACGCCTCCGGATCCTCCGCGGACTCGCCGTGCAGTAGCGCGATCCGCTCCGGGGGGACGATCTCGCGCCAGGTGATCCACTCCTGGTAGTCGGTTCCGTCCGGGCCGTGCATGACGAAGTCCCACACGCCGCCCTCGCGGAACTCGAAGGACCGGGTGGTGGTGGTGAACCCCTCCGGTCCCCACCACCGCGCCAGGTGCTTCACCTCGGTGAACGCGCGGAACACCAGCTCTCGCGGCGCGTCGATGTACCTGGTGATGGCGATCTCGCGGTCCGCGGTCTCCGGCCCTGTCGGGTCACCCCGCCTGCTGTCCCCCATGGTCTACTCCTCCTCCTCGGCCCGCGCCATCTCGCGGACGTAGTCGTCCAACCTGTCGAAGCTCTCGTTCCAGAACCGCTCGAACCCGCCGACCCACTCGTGGACGGACCGGAGCCCGCCGGGGTCGAGGTGGTAGATGCGCTGCTTGCCCTCACGTCGGTCGCGCACCAGGCCGACCTCGCGGAGCACCCGCAGGTGCTTGGAGGCACCGGGCTGGGTGATCCCCAGTTCGAGCGCGACCTCGGTCGCCGGCCGCTCGCCCTCTCGCAGCAGGACCAGGATCTCCCTGCGCTGGGGTTCGGCGATCGCGTTGAACACGTCCGAGGTCGTCGCTGCCCGTGCCATGGGCGCAAACATATTCCTATATAGGAAACTGTCAATGGGGAGCCTGTTCCCCCGCCTGCGCCCGCTCAGCAGGTGGGTGTGGGCGCCGCCCGGTTCCAGCGATCGAGGGTCCAGCTCACGAGTTGCGGGGTCAGCGGGGAGTCCGCGGCGACCAGCCCGTTGTGATCGCGGCCGGGGTAGGTCCGGTAGTCGAGCGGCTCGCCGTCCGCGCACCGGTCGTCCACCCAGTCCTGCTGCATCGCCGGCTTGACCAACGGGTCGGCCAGCCCCTGGGCGATCAGCACCGGCGCGGGCCACGGCCCGGTCGGCGAGTTCTCCTTCAACGTCGCCCCCAGGTCGCCGTCGAGGACCGCGTCGGGGAACACCTGCTCAGGGATCTGGGTGCCCCGCACGAGGGCGGCGATCGCGTCCTTCTCGTTGAAGCACAGGTCGCCGATCCTCTCCACGCCGTGCGCGGTGCCCGGGTTGAGGTGCCCGGCCAGATCCAGCTCCGGGTAGACCTCGTTCCACGACTGCGCGATGTAGGCGGAGACCGTCTTGCCCCCCACCTCGTCCTTGCTCAGCTCGGCGAGCGTGTAGAGGTCCGTGGCGGGAGCCATCCCGGCGATGCCCAGCAGGGTCAGCTCGGGAGCGTAGTCCTCGGCGATCTGACCGGTCCACAGCGCACCGTGCCCGCCCTGCGAGTGCCCCCAGACAACGGTGTCGCTGCTCAGGGTCACCCCGTCGAGTTGCTGTGCCGCACGGGAGGCGTCGAGGACGTTGCGCGCCTCCACCTGTCCCACCAGGTACGGGTGCATCCCCGGGGTTCCCAGACCCACGTAGTCCGAGATCACCCCCGCCCACCCGTGCTCGGTCACCATCTCCGTGAGCGCGGCGCCCGCACCGTCGGAGAACGGGGTGGGGCTGAGGGACGGCGCGCAGCGCGGGACGATCCCGGTGGTCCCGTGCGCCACACTGAGCAGCGGGAGCGCATCCGTGCCCCGGTCGGCCGGCGCGATGACCGTGCCGCTGACGGCCACCACGGTGTCGTCCGGCGCTGTGCTGGTGTAGAGGATGCGCCAGGCGTCGGCTCCGGCGGGGACCCCGACGCCGAGCGTCTCGGCCCGCAGCAGCACACCGGGCTCGGCGGGCAGCGGTTCGGTGGAGGTGTAGAAGTCATCGGGCGCCGGGCGGTCGTCACCGCGCAGCAGCAGGGCGCTGCCGACGGCGAGCGCGGCCACCAGCAGGAACACCGTCACCGCGAGGATGGTCCGCCCCCACCTGCGGAGACGGCCCGATCCGGCCCGCGCGGCGGCGCGTTCCCGGCGGCGGTGGAGCAACGGGTCCAGGAGGCCGCGGAGCCCCACGAACACCAACCACGCACCCACGCCGAACGCGATCAGCTCGATGGCCAGCACCGGCCAGACCAGGCAGAGCACACCCAACAGCCCCGCGGCGGCGCCACTGAACACCCCCGCCACCCGGCGGTCGGTCTCGCTGCGGATCGCCGCGACGACCGTGTGGACACCGTGCACGATCAGCGCGGTGACCATGACCCACAGCAGGCTGCGGATACTCGCCGACTGCCAGACGAGCACCACGATCCCGGCCGCAGCCGTGGCGACTCCGGTGAGGATCCGCGCCCACCACCGCGAGTGTCCGGCGCCGTCGACGCCGAGCACCGTCGCCAGTCCGACGACGACGAGGCCGGCACCCGCCAGCCTGACGATCTCCGGGAGGGCGAGGTGGGCGAGGATCAACACCGAACCCGCGGCGATCGACACCATCGCCAGGACGATCCCGACGACCCGCCTGGTCCGACCGGACCGATCGTCACCCATCTCGCTCATCGTCATCCCCTCGCGGTGGGCTCAGGTCGTCGCACCGACGGCGCGGACCGCCCCCGAGTGAAGATATCCGTTATCCCGGCCCGTCCTGCCGGAACCGGCTGACACTCCTCGGACGACCCCACCCGTGCGGTGGAGCGGACCGGCGTGGGGCCGCGGGGGCAGACTGGGCGCCATGGACGACCTGAGAGTGGCGCCCGGCCCGGGCATCCCCGACGGCCTCCGCGTGCCCGCGGGAGAACTCCTCGAGCAGTTCTCGCGCTCCTCGGGGCCTGGCGGGCAGGGCGTCAACACCGCGGACTCCCGCGTGCAGTTGAGCCTGGACCTGGCCAGCACCACGGCGCTGAGCGACGTCCAACGCACCCGTGCGCTCGGCCGACTCGCCCCGTCACTCGCCGGCACCGTCCTCACCATCGCGGCGTCGGAGCACCGGTCCCAACGGCAGAACCGTCGGGCCGCCCGGGACCGGCTCGCGACCCTGCTCCGTGACGCACTGGCGCCGGAGGCCGTCCGGCGGCCGACACGGCCCACCTACGGATCGAGGCTGCGGCGCCTCGACGCCAAAAGCCGGCGCTCGCAGGCCAAGGACGGCCGCAGGCGCCCGAGCGCCTCGGACTGAACTCTCGACGCACCGCCTGCCGGGGCGGTCGCTCCGCTGCGACCTACTGGTCGGAGGTCATCCAGTGGGACAGCTGCTCGGTGGACACCTTGGTGAGCCACATCTGCCACAGCGGTCCGAAGGACACCCGCCGCACCCCCAGGTTCCTGAGGACGGCCAGGTCCCCTGCGCCGTGGCCCTTCACGGGATGAGCGGTCACGTTGACCGGGATCGAGACCGCCCCGACGAGTCTGGTCACCTGGTCGGCGGACGTCAGCCCCACCGGGTAGACCGAGCGCGCGCCGGCCTGCTCCATCAGCACGATCCGCTCGGCCGCCTCGGCGAGCGGATCGGAGAAGACCTCTCCGCCCAGCTTGACCGCGTCGGTGCGGCCGTTGATCACGAACGGCACACCGGCGTCGTCCGCCGCGCGGCGGGCGCCGGCGATGTAGTCGGCGTGCTCGTGCTTGTCCCGGACCCGGTCGCCCTCGCCGTGGACCACATCCTCGATGTTGGCCCCCACCGCCCCTGCCTCGAGCAACCGCGAGATCAACTCGTCCGGACCGAGCCCGTACCCGGACTCCACGTCCGCGCTCACGGGGATGTCGACCGACTCGGCGATCCTGCGCACCACCCCGAGGTACTCGCCGAAGTCCATCCGCTCACCGTCGGCGCTCCCGATGGCGTCGGCGACCGGGTGACTTCCCACGGTGAGTCCGTGGAACCCCACGTCCGCGGCGGTCCGGGCACTCCAGGTGTCCCAGACGGTCGGGAGGACCACCAGGTCGCCCGAGTCGTGTAGAGCGGCCAGTTCCTGTGCCCGTGCACCCACATCGGTCATCGTCGACGCCTCCTCGGCAGTAGCGGTCGTCCCTCGACACTAGGCCTGATGGGACGGACGCGACACCGCCGGAACGCGCCCGCCCCGCGGGGACGGCCCGGCCCGGGACGCCCCGGTCGGGGTCCCCGCCGCCGGAAAACGCCGCGGACGCGTGCGTCGTGGGCCACAGTGCAGGGTGACGCCGAGACGATCACACAACCGCGCACGTGCACCGATCGACCACACCGGGGGGTTCTGGCCACGCCGGCCCGACTCGGGTGATGATGGTGCAGGCGTGCTGATGCCGTTCCACAAGAACACGATCAGCCTGAAAAGAAAAGAGCCGACATGACCCCAGGCAGAACGACGATCATCTACACCCTCACCGATGAGGCCCCACGACTGGCGACGGAGGCGTTCCTCCCGGTCGTCCGCACCTTTACCGACGCCGCCGACATCGATGTCACGACGAGCGACATCTCGGTGGCCGCCCGCATCCTGGCCGCCTTCCCGGATCGGTTGACCGACGAACAGAAGGTTCCCGACAACCTGGCCGAACTGGGACAGATGACCCAGGAACCGGGCACCAACATCATCAAGCTTCCCAACATCAGCGCCTCGGTCCCCCAGCTGAACACCGCCATCGCGGAACTCCAGGCCAAGGGCTACGACATCCCCAAGTACCCGTACGACCCGCAGACCCCCGAGGAGATCGAGGTCGCCGAGCGACTCTCCGCGTGTCTGGGCAGCGCCGTGAACCCGGTGCTCCGCCAGGGCAACTCGGACCGCCGCGCCCCGAAGGCGGTCAAGGAGTACGCCCGGGCCAACCCGCATTCGATGGGCAAGTGGTCGATGGCGTCGCAGACCCACGTCGCACACATGACGCACGGCGACTTCTACGCCGGCGAGAAGTCGATCATCCTCGACCGCGCCTGCGATGCGCGCATGGAGGTGGTGACGCCGGACGGCGAGACCCACGTCCTCAAGACGGTGCCCCTCGAGGCCGGCGAGGTCGTCGACTCCATGTTCATGAGCAAGAAGGCGCTCCTGGAGTTCTACGAGGAGCAGCTGAACGACGCCAAGGAGACCGGCGTCATGTTCTCGCTCCACGTCAAGGCGACCATGATGAAGGTCAGCCACCCCATCGTGTTCGGCCACGCGGTGAGGGTCTTCTACAAGGAGGCCTTCGACAAGCACCACGACCTGTTCGACGAGCTCGGGATCAACGTCAACAACGGCATGGTCGACCTGTACGACAAGATCGAGACGCTCCCGTCCTCCAAGAAGGAGGAGATCATCGAGGATCTGCACCGCTGCCACGAGCACCGGCCGGAACTGGCGATGGTCGACTCCGCCCGCGGCATCACCAACTTCCACTCGCCCTCGGACATCATCGTCGACGCGTCGATGCCCGCGATGATCCGCATCGGCGGGAAGATGTACGGCGCCGACGGCCGCAAGAAGGACACCAAGGCGGTCATCCCGGAGTCCACGTTCGCGCGGATCTACCAGGAGATCATCAACTTCTGCAAGACCAACGGGGCGTTCGACCCCACCACGATGGGCACCGTGCCGAACGTCGGACTCATGGCACAGAAGGCCGAGGAGTACGGCAGCCACGACAAGACCTTCGAGGTCCAGTACGACGGCGTCGCCAACATCGTCGACTCCGCCACCGGCGAGGTCCTGCTCTCCCAGGACGTCGAAGCCGGCGACATCTGGCGCATGTGCACCGTCAAGGATGCGCCGATCCGCGACTGGGTCAAGCTCGCCGTGGACCGTGCCCGTGCCTCGGAGATGCCGGCCGTCTTCTGGCTCGACCCGTACCGCCCGCACGAGAACAACCTCATCACCCTGGTCAAGAAGTACCTCGCCGACCACGACACCGAGGGCCTCGACATCCAGATCATGTCGCAGGTGCGTGCCATGCGGTACACCCTCGAGCGCGCGTGGCGGGGCCTGGACACCATCTCCGTGACCGGCAACATCCTGCGCGACTACCTCACCGACCTGTTCCCGATCCTCGAGCTCGGGACCAGCGCCAAGATGCTGTCGATCGTGCCGCTCATGGCGGGCGGCGGGCTCTACGAGACGGGCGCGGGTGGATCGGCGCCGAAGCACGTCCAGCAACTGGTGGAGGAGAACCACCTGCGCTGGGACTCACTCGGCGAGTTCCTCGCGCTCGGGGCCAGCCTGGACGACCTGGGGCGCAAGGATGGCAACCCCAAGGCCACGATCCTGGCCAAGACGCTCGACACCGCGACCGGCAAGCTGCTGGAGAACCGGAAGGGGCCGTCCCGCGTCACCGGTGAACTCGACAACCGGGGCAGCCAGTTCTGGCTCGCGCTGTACTGGTCTCAGGAGCTGGCCGCGCAGACCGAGGACCGGGACCTGGCGGCGCACTTCGCTCCGCTGGCGGAGAAGCTGACCGCGGACAAGGACACCATCCTCGAGGAGCTGCTGTCGGTCCAGGGCTCCAAGGTCGAGCTGGGAGGCTACTTCCAGCCCTCCGTCGACAAGCTGCGGGAGGCCATGCGCCCGAGCGAGACGTTCAACTCCGCGCTCGCGAGACTCGGCAACTGATCCGACCCGCCCGCCTCACCGCACCCATCGGCCGCGCGCCGGTGGGTGCGGTGTCATTCGGCCCGGTGTCGTCGGGTCCGGTGTCATTCGGCCCGGTGAGGGCACGCGCCGCGATAGAGTGAGCCAGGTCACACAACCTGGAGGGCACCATGAACCACGTCTACAGCGTCACCGAGATCGTCGGCTCCTCCCCCGACGGAACTGATGCCGCGATCGCCAACGCGGTCGCCGAGGCCTCCAAGACTCTCCGCAACCTCGAGTGGTTCGAGGTGCAGTCCGTCCGCGGGAAGCTGGACGGCGACCGGGTGGCCCACTGGCAGGTGACCATCAAGGTCGGGTTCCGGCACGAGTCCTGAGCGTCATCGGACCTATCCCGCGGGCCGCTCCCGCTCGGCGCCGGGCCGCTCCCCGGTCCGGCCGCATATAGTCGGACCAGGAGCTGGATTCGGTTCCCTGATGATGGGAGTCCGGATGACCGGAACCGCTCACCCGCCCGCCACCACCTCCGCCGCCACTGGCGATGGTGTCTCCCCGGGAGGCGAACTCCTCAGCCTCGGTCTGCTCGCGAGCTCCACCATGGAGAACGAGCGTCGACTCCCGATACATCCCCGGCACCTGGACCGGATCGAGCCGGACCTCCGCGCACGCATGATCGTCGAACGCGGCTACGCCGCCGACTTCCAACTCGATCCCGGCTATCTCGAGTCGCGCGTGGGGAGGGTGGCGGAGCGCGCCGAGGTGATCGACTCCGCTGACGTGCTGCTGCTCCCGAAACCCCAGCTGGGAGAGATGGCCGAGATCCCGGAGGGTCGCGTCCTGTGGGGCTGGCCGCACTGTGTGCAGGACACCGGGTTGACGCAGACCGCGATCGACCGCCGGCTCACCCTCATCGCCTTCGAGTCGATGAACCACTGGACCCGGCAGGGCGACTTCAGTCTGCACGTGCTCCACAAGAACAACGAGCTCGCCGGGTACTGCTCGGTCCTTCACGCCCTGAGCCTCACGGGGTCCACCGGCAACTACGGGCCCCGGCTGAGCGCGGTGGTGATCGGGTTCGGCGCCACAGCGCGCGGGGCCGTCACCGCCCTGAACGCCCACGGGATCCACGACATCCAGGTCCTCACCCAGCGGGGGGCCACGGCGGTGGGCTCGCCGATCCACAGCGCCCACATCACCCAGCTCAACACCGACGAGGGCGCGACCCACCTCAGCACGGTTCCCACCGAGGACGGCGACGTCCTGCTCCCCACGTTCCTCGCCTCGCACGACATCGTGGTGAACTGCACTCTCCAGGACGTCACGGCCCCGTTGACCTACCTGCGGACCGTGGATCTCGAGGAGTTCGCTGCCGGCAGCCTCATCATCGACGTCTCGTGCGACGCCGGCATGGGCTTCGAGTGGGCCGTGCCCACGGGGTTCGAGGACCCGATGTTCACCGTCGGGCAGGGTGTGCACTACTACGCCGTCGACCACAGTCCGTCCTACCTGTGGAACTCGGCCACGTGGGAGATCAGCGAGGCGCTCCTGCCCTTCCTGCGGACGGTCATGGAGGGGCCGGCCGCATGGGATGAGGACCTCACCATCTCCCGCGCCATCGAGATCCGCGAGGGAGTCATCGAGAACCCCCATATCCTGGCGTTCCAGGGGCGTGCCGCCGACTTCCCGCACGCGCGCGTCGGCGGCAGCTCGTAACCCCGCGGGGAGCAGACCTTTCCAGGAGGCACCGTGACCACCACGTCCGACCCCCGCCCCGTCGGGGCCGACGACCTCGTCCATCTCCGCACCTGTGTGGACCTCGCGGGGCAGGCGCTGGCGGCGGGGGACAAACCGTTCGCCTCTGTGCTGGTGGACGAGGCCGGCGAGGTGCGGTTCGCGGACCGTAACCGCGAATCGAGTGGGGACGCCACCAGACATCCGGAGTTCGCGATCGCCCGCTGGGCGGCGGAGAACATGCAGCCCGAGGAGCGGGCGTCCAGTGTCGTGTACACCTCGGGCGAGCACTGCGCGATGTGCAGCGCCGCCCACGCGTTCGTGGGCCTCGGGCGCATCGTCTTCGCCTCCAGCGGGGCCCAGTACGCGGGCTGGAAAGCCGATCTCGGCGTGGCACCCGGGCCGCTCGCCCCGCTCGGGATCACCGACGTGGTCCCGGGACTCCCCGTCTCCGGTCCGGTCCCCGCGCTGGCGGAGGAGATCAGAGTGCTGGTCGAGAAGTCCTTCCGGGCCGATCGACGGAGTAACGACGGCTCACGTCGCCGGAAGTCGGGTGACGACGGGCCGGTTCAGCGTGCACCGGGGTCCCCGGTCCTCTCCACCGCACCCCAGACCTCCCGCCAGTGCGCGGCCAGGGAGTCGAGGGTCTCGTGCGCGTTCAACCCGCTGGGTTGCGGCAGCACCCACAGCACCACGCCGCTGGGCCACCCCGGTACCTCCGAGGTGTCCTGCTCCCCGTAGCCGGCCTTCGGTCGCGCGAAAGCAGTCCGGAAGGCGGTGATCCCCGCGACGGCGACGACCGCCGGGCGCAGCTCCCCGGCGAGCGTGGCCACGCGCACCGCACCCGCACGCAGCTCCTCACGGGTGAGCTCGTCGGCTCGGGCGGTCGCGCGGCCGACGAGGTTCGTCATCCCGATGCCCCGCGAGAGCAATTGCTGTTCGTCCGCGGCCGAGAACCCGGTGGCGGCATCGATGACGTGGTCGGTCAACCCCGCCCGGTGCAGTGACGGCCAGAACCGGTTCCCGGGTCTCGCGAACGGCGCGTTGACGGCCGCCGTCCACAAGCCCGGGTTCACCCCGACGATGAGCAACCGCAGGCTCTCGGCGTCAGTGGGCAGGACATCGTCGACCCCGTGCGGATCCTTGGTGGCGAACCGGGCGAGCTCGTCGCGCTTCGGGCGGCGCCCGCCCGACGGAGAGGGACGCCGCGGGATGCCGGTCACGACGATCTCAGCCATGGTGCGAGGCTAGCGCGGCACCCGACCGGGCGGGCGCGACGCATAGAGGACACCGCCGGGCCTCTTCACCTGACAGGCTCAAACCATGAGCGCGACGGACAGGCCTGACGCACCACTGATCGTGGCGAACATCGACCGGTGGCGCGAGTGGCTGATCACGAACGACGAGAGCTGCGACGGGACCTGGCTGATGCTCGCCAAGAAGGGGGTCACCTCCCCCACCTCGCTCTCCTATCAGGAGGCGCTCGAGGAGGCGCTGTGCAGCGGGTGGATCGACGGGCAGCGCAGGTCGCACGACGAGAAGACGTTCGTGCAACGGTTCACCCCCCGCCGCGCGCGTTCCATCTGGTCACTGCGGAACGTCGAGATCGTCGCCCGCCTCGCCGAGGACCGGAGGCTGCGCCCGCGGGGCGTCGCCGAGATCGAGCGGGCGAGGTCCGACGGCCGCTGGGACCGCGCCTACGCCGGCTCCGCGACAGCACAGCTCCCCGAGGTCCTCGTGACCGCGCTCGAGGCGACGCCGGCCGCCGGGGCCGCCTTCGCCCGACTCACCCGCGCCGAGCGCTACAGCGCGATCCACCCACTCCTGATCGCCCGGGACGACGCCACTCTCGAGCGACAGGTCGGACGGCTGATCTCGCGGCTCACGTCACCGTGATCAGGTCCCCCACGCGACATGATGTGACGACGACGAGGGCGGCAGTCGCCACGGCGAGACGCCCCGCGCACGGGATGCGATCCCTCTCCGCAGGGATCTGGGAGGATCTCCACTCCCAGTGTTCGGGGCCGGCCGACGGTTGCAGCCGATGACGCTCGAGCTCTCGCTAGCCGATCATGTAGGCGAAACCCCGGCCCGATTTCTCTAGTGCGCGGAGGAAACGTCTCGCCCGGCCCAGGTGGAACTTCACGTACTGCGCTTCCGATTCCACTTCTTCGACCGAGTCACTGTTGTGGCGGGTGAACCAGGGGACAAAGTCCGCGCGGGTGATCGCGTCCAGATGGTCGGCTATCCGGGCGACGTCTCCGGGCGGGATCGCTCTCACCCACGGCAGCCACGCCTCCCAGCCGTCTAGAGGTGTCACCTCGCCTTCGAACATCCGGTATGCCGGCCTGGGCTCTCCGGCTGGGTCGGACGGCTCCGACATCCTCTGGAGATTTCTCCACGCCTTGTCGAGGTAGAGCATGTCTTCCTCCGCAGGCCCCTGCTGAAAGTCGGTCGTACCCATGGTGAAGCCGTGGGGCAGACCGACGGCGTCCGCGAACGGGTCCGGACTGATGTGAGCCCGTGGGTCGGAGAGCACCGCCTGCGTGATCTCGGCGTCGAAGGCGTATGCGTAATAGCGGATTCCCATGTGTCCAGCATCCAACCGCCACCAGGGATCCGGTAAGCCCTCCACATCGATCTGTGGACAACAATCGCGGATGATCTTCGCCTGTGGGAAACCTCCGAAGTATCTCGGCGACGGTGTAGAGGCATAGCGTCAGCCCGATTCACGGGGAGTCGAGCAGCTCGATCCCGTAGTCGGCGACAACGGCCCGCACCTCGGCGAGGTAGCGCTGCGCCTGCGCAGTGAGGGGGATCCCGGAATGGCTGATCCAGCCGATCTCGATGCTCTCGTCCACGTCGAGCGGGATGGCGACGATCTCCGGATCGAGGTCGTCGCTGATGATTCCGGTGGAGATCGTGTACCCGTCGAGACCGATCATGAGGTTGAAGATGGTCGCGCGGTCGGAGACCCTGATCTCTCTCTTACTCGACCGGGTGGAGAGGATCTCCTCGGCGAAGTAGAACGAATTGTTCGCGCCCTGGTCAAAAGTGAGCCTGGGCAGGTCCGCGAGATCGTCGAGGGTGACGCGTTCCCGGGATGCCAACGGGTTCTGCCTGGAGATGAAGATGTGCGGCACCGCTGCGAAGAGTGGGTGGAAGGCCAGGCCGGAATCGCGGAGGAGCTTGTCGATGACCTTCCGGTTGAAGTCGTTCCGGTAGAGCACACCCACCTCGCTGCGGAGGGTCCGGACATCCTCGATGATGTCCCAGGTTCGCGTCTCACGAAGCGAGAACTCGTACTGTTCCGCCTCGCCTGATCGCACCATCCGGATGAACGCCTCGACCACGAACGAGTAGTGCTGCGCCGACACCCCGAGCAGTCGGCGGGACGGCGGCTGACCGAGGTAGCGCTGCTCCAGTAGGGACATCTGCTCGACCACCTGCCTGGCGTAGCCGAGGAACTCCGCTCCCTCGTCGGTCAGCGTCACTCCTCGGGCGGATCGGACGAGGAGGGTGCGCCCCACTCTGTTCTCCAGGTCCTTCATGGAGGCGGACATGGTCGGCTGGGCGACATAGAGCAGCTCCGCAGCGCCGGTGATCGAGCCTTCCGCCGCGACCTCGATGAAGTAGTGCAGCTGCTGGAGGGTGATTCCCCTGGATTCTCGACGCATAGCTCAAGGCTATACAACTCCATACCAAATGGTAGTTACCCGATAACTGAACTGGGACTGCAGGATGGGGGCACAGACTTTCCGCCGAGCCGAGCCCGGCCGATCACGACCCGAATGGGACGCACATGTCGAACGAATTCACGTATCGCATCACCACCACCCGCTTCGACGAGAACTACTCACCGTCGGAGAACTCCCGAACCACCACGAATTTCGCGAACCTGGCCCGAGGCGAGCACCGTCAGCAGAACCTCCGCCGAACCCTGTCCATGATCAACCACCGGTTCAATGACCTCGCACGCCGGGACAATCCGACCGGGGACCGCTACTCCGTCGAGCTCGAGATCGTCTCCGCCGAGCTGCAGTTCCACTCGAAGGGCGCGGACCACCGGTTTCCCCTGATCGAGGTACTGGACATACAGATCGTCGACCGGGACACCGGTGTTCGCATCCCCGGGATCGTCGGGAACAACTTCTCGTCCTACGTCCGCGATTTCGACTTCAGCGTTCGGCTGCCAGCGGTCAACGAGGGACGCTCCGAGTTCATCGTGCCCGGCGACTTCGGCGACCTGCACGGCAAGTTGTTCCAGCACTTCCTCGACTCCGAGGCCTACCGGGAGCGCTTCGAGGTGAATCCCGTGATCTGCATCAGTGTGTCCACGAGCCGGACCTACCGTCGGACCGGACACCACCATCCGACCCTCGGTGTCGAGTACCAGCAGGACGACTATTCGTTGACCGACGAGTACTTCCGCAAGATGGGGCTCCAGGTCAGGTTTTTCCTGCCGCCCGGCGGGGTCGCCCCGCTCGCGTTCTACTTCCGAGGCGATCTGCTCAGCGACTACACCGACCTGCAGCTCATCGGCACGGTGAGCGTCATGGAGACGTTCCAGCGGATCTATCGGCCGGAGATCTACAACGCGACCTCCCCCGCCGCAGAGATCTACCGACCGACCCTGGAACAGAAGGACTACTCGCCCACCCCGATCATCTACGACCGTGTCGAGCGCAGTCAGCTCGCGACGAAGCAGGGCAAGTACACCGAAGACCACCTTGTGGAGCCCCACCGCGAACTCCTCGAGCAGTGGGCCGCCCGCTACCCCGTCCTCGTCGGATGACCACCGGAGGAGAGTCGACCATGAACCAGATACTGCCCACGTCCATCGTCGGCAGCCTGCCCAAGCCCTCGTGGCTCGCCCAGCCTGAAACCCTCTGGGCGCCCTGGAGGTTGCAGGGCGATGAGTTTGTCGAGGGTAAGCAGGACGCTCTGCGTATCGCCGTGAACGAGCAGAGCGATCGCGGAATCGACATCGTCAGTGACGGCGAGCAGACCCGTCAGCACTTCGTCACGACGTTCATCGAGCATCTCGACGGGGTCGACTTCGAGCAGCGCGAGACGGTTCGGATCCGCGATCGCTATGACGCGAGTGTGCCTACCGTCGTCGGTGACGTGAGCCGCTCCACGCCGGTCTTCGTCGACGACGCGAAGTTCCTACGACAGCAGACCGATCGGCCGATCAAGTGGGCACTCCCCGGCCCCATGACGATGATCGACACGCTCTACGACGGCCACTACTCCAGTCGCGAGAAGTTGGCGTGGGAGTTCGCGACGATCCTCAACCAGGAGGCACGAGACCTGGAGGCTGCGGGGGTCGACATCATCCAGTTCGACGAGCCCGCGTTCAACGTCTACTCCGATGAAGTGAAGGACTGGGGCGTGGCGACGCTGGAAAGGGCGGCGGAGGGATTACGCGCGGAGACCGCGGTGCACATCTGCTACGGCTACGGGATCAAGGCGAACACCGACTGGAAGGCCACCCTCGGTTCGGAATGGCGCCAGTACGAGGAGTCGTTCCCCCTCCTGCAACAGTCCAGCATCGACATCATCTCCCTGGAGTGCCACAACTCCCGTGTCCCGATCGACCTCGTCGAACTGGTCCGCGGCAAGAAGGTCATGCTCGGGGCGATCGACGTGGCCAACGAGAAGGTCGAGACTCCGGAGGAGGTCGCCGCCACGCTCCGCAACGCCCTGCAGTTCGTCGACGAGGACAGACTCCTGCCGAGCTCCAACTGCGGCATGGCGCCCTTATCCCGGGACATCGCACTGGCGAAGTTGAGCTCGCTCAGCGCGGGTGCGCGCGTAGTTCGTGAGGAGCTCTCCGCCGCCAAGGCCTGACCTATCGGTCTGAGAACGCCGGCGGCCCCGCCTGCCAAGGCAGACGGGGCCCTCGCTGAAGCGCCGAGGATCACACGTTGAAGCGGAACTCCACCACGTCGCCGTCGGCCATCACATAGTCCTTGCCCTCCATGCGCACCTTGCCGGCGGCCTTGGCGGCGGCCATCGAACCGGCGGCGTCGAGGTCGTCAAAGGAGACGATCTCGGCTTTGATGAAGCCCTTCTCGAAGTCGGTGTGGATCACGCCGGCGGCCTTGGGGGCGGTGTCGCCCTTGCGGATCGTCCAGGCACGCGACTCCTTGGGCCCGGCGGTGAGGTAGGTCTGTAGGCCCAGGGTGTGGAAACCGGCTCGGGCCAGCGCGTTCAGGCCCGGCTCGTCCTGACCGATCGACTCGAGCAACTCCATGGCATCCTCTTCCTCCAACTCACGGAGCTCGGACTCGACCTTGGCGTCGAGGAACACGCAGTCGGCGGGGGCCACGGCGGCGCGCAGCTCGGCCTGACGCTCCGCGTCGGTCAGCACGGCCTCGTCGGCGTTGAAGACGTAGAGGAACGGCTTGGCGGTCATCAGGTGCAGGTCTCGCAGCAGGGTGCGGTCGACCTCGTCCTGCGCCTTGAACAGGGTCCGGCCGTCCTCGAGCACGGCCTGCGCCTTGCGGATCTCCTCGAGCTGCGGAAGCAGGGACTTGTCCTTGCGGGACTCCTTCTCCAGGCGCGGAACGGCCTTCTCGAGGGTCTCCATGTCGGCCAGGATCAGCTCGGTGGCGATCACCTCGATGTCGGCCATCGGGTCGACCCGGCCGTCCACGTGGATCACATCCGGGTCGTCGAACACCCGCACGACCTGGCAGATGGCCTCGGCCTCGCGGATGTTGGCGAGGAACTTGTTGCCCATGCCCTCACCGGTGCTGGCGCCCTTGACGATGCCGGCGATGTCCACGAACGACACGACCGCCGGCAGGATCCGCTCGGAGCCGAAGATCTCGGCCAGGCGGGCCAGGCGGGGATCCGGCAGGTCCACGACCCCGATGTTGGGCTCGATCGTGGCGAACGGGTAGTTCGCGGCTAGCGCGTCGTTGTTCGTCAGGGCGTTGAACAGGGTCGACTTACCGACGTTGGGCAGTCCGACGATTCCGAGTGTGAGGCTCACGAGGCCCGAGTGTACGTCCCGCCCCGACCGTGCCCCCTGCCCGCCACCCCGGCCGGTCACAGGGAGCGCGCCCGCGTGACCTCTGACATCATGTGTGACATGAGTGACGAGCCGAAACCGCCTCCTCCAGTCGGGACAGAAGAGGAGCACGTCGACCGGTCCGTCCTCATCGGTCTCGGCGGACGATGGGTCACCGACTGGGCGCTGCGCCTGGCCATCCTGCTCATCGCGGGGTGGCTGCTGAGCCAGATCGGTGGCGCGCTGTGGGTGGGCATCCTGCCGATCCTGCTCGCGCTCATCGTGGCGACGGTCCTCTGGCCCCCCACGGGATGGATGACCCGCCACGGCGTCCCCAAGGCCCTCGCCGCACTCATCTCGCTCCTCGGGTCCCTCGGAGCTGTCGCGGGCGTTCTCGCCCTGATCGCCCCGTCGATCATCGATCAGAGTGTCCAGCTGGCGGATCAGGCCTCGGAGGCGATCGTCGAGGTCCAGGACTGGCTCCGGGGTCCGCCACTGAACATCCGGGACGAGCAGCTCGACAGCGTGCTGGGCCAGCTCAGCTCGACACTGCAGGACCGCGGTGACCAGATCGCCAACGGCGTGTTCACCGGCGTGACCGCGGTGGGGTCGCTCCTCATCACCTTCGTCCTGGTCCTGGTCCTCACGTTCTTCTTCATCAAGGACGGCCCGCGGTTCCTGCCGTTCGTGCGCCGGATCGCCGGCCGCAATGCCGGCCGCCACCTCACCGAGGTCCTCACCCGCAGCTGGAACACCCTCGGCGGCTACATCCGGGCCCAGGCGATCGTCTCGTTCGTCGACGCCTTCTTCATCGGTCTCGCGCTGGTCCTCCTGGGTGTGCCGCTGGCGTGGGCGCTGGCGGTCATCACCTTCCTGGCCGGGTTCATCCCCATCGTCGGTGCGTTCACCGCCGGTGCGCTGGCGGTGCTCATCGCTCTGGTGGCCAACGGCCTGACCACCGCGATCATCGTGTTGGTCGTGATCATCGCGGTGCAGCAACTCGAGAGCAACATCCTCCAGCCGATCCTGCAGTCCAAGGCGATGAACCTGCATCCGGTGGTGATCCTGCTCGGGGTGGCCGCGGGCGGAACCCTGTTCGGCATCGTCGGGGCGTTCCTCGCGGTGCCGATCCTGGCGGTGGTCGCCGTGATGCTCCGCTACCTGGGCGAGCAGATCGATCTCCGGACCGGGGACGTCACCGCGTCGGACCTCGCGTCCGCCACCGACGAGGGACGTCTGACGGCCTGGCTCGGCGAGATGTCGAGCTCGCGGTTCGCGCCGCTGCGCAAGAGCAGCAGCGCCATCATGGCGGGGATCAAGGACACCCGACCGGGACCGGTCCACGGGGCCCCGGACAGCGGGTCCGTCGGTGCGACCGGGCCGGGCGATTCGGTCGTGGGAACCCTCGAACTCGACGACGACGAGGTGGTCCCGCCGGATCCGGATGCCGACGATCCGTCCGCCGACCAGGCGAATCCTCCCACGGGGCCAGTCGACCCGAAGGCCGTGTACGGTAACCGACCCTCGCCCTCGGAGAGCAAGCCCAACGCGCTGCGGCGCTTCGGCAGATTCCTCGCTCGCCGACTCGAGAGTTAGAGTCTCATCCTGTGAGCACACGGAGGAGCGGACGGGTCCCGGCGGACGAGAGGTCCGTCGTATCGACCGTTCGGGGCCTGCCGGCCTGGTCCGCGGTCCTGCTCGCGGTGGCCGTCACCCTCACCGGGGTGGCGATCGACTCGCTCTCCGGGGGCCTCGGCACCGGCTTCACCGTGGGCTACTTCCTCGGGTGTCTGATCGCGGTGCTGGCGGTGTCCCGCCGGGCGCTGTTCGTCGCCGGCATCCAACCGCCGCTCATCATGTCGGTGCTCGTCCCGATGGCTTCGGTGATCGCCGGAGCGGGGCTGACCGCGGCGGCCTTCTCCCGTTCCCAGATGATCTCGCTGGTGCTGCCGCTGGCGACCAGGTTCCCGCTGATGCTCACGACCACCCTGGTCGTGGTGGCGATCGCGCTGATCAGGGCGTTCGTCCTCGAACCCCGCAGCCCGCGACCGGTGGCCGTCCGCCGCCAGCGGGCGGCCCCTGCGCACGCCCGCCGCTGAGGCTTCCGCGGATCCCGGGGCTCCCGCGGATCAGACCTTCTTGGGAACCCGCAGCTCGCGCGGCAGCGAGAACGTGATGGTCTCCTGGGCGGTCCGCACCGAGGAGACGTCGTTGAAGCCGTGGTCGGCCAGCAGGTCCACCACACCTCGGACCAGCAACTCCGGCACCGAGGCGCCCGAGGTCACCCCCACCGTGGTGACGCCCTCGAACCAGGACGTGTCGATCTCCTTGGCGTAGTCCACCAGGTGCGCGTCGCGCGCACCGGCCTGCAGGGCCACCTCGACCAGGCGGACAGAGTTGGACGAGTTCTGGGAGCCCACCACGATCACCAGGTCGCACTGCGGCGCCATCGTCTTGACCGCGACCTGCCGGTTCTGGGTGGCGTAGCAGATGTCGTCCGACGGCGGATCGATCAGCGTCGGGTACTTCTCCTTGAGCCGCCGCACCGTCTCCATCGTCTCGTCCACGCTGAGCGTGGTCTGCGAGAGCCAGATCAGCTTCTCGGTGTCGACGGGGATGTCGAGGGCGTCGACGGACTCCGGGCCGTCGACCAGGGTCACCACATCGGGGGCCTCGCCCGCGGTCCCCTCGACCTCCTCGTGGCCCTCGTGGCCGACCAGGAGGATCAGGTAACCCTCCCGGGCGAAGCGCTTGACCTCGGTGTGGACCTTGGTCACGAGCGGGCAGGTGGCGTCGAAGGTGTTCAGCTCCAGCTGCAGGGCGCTCTCGCGGACGGCCGGCGAGACGCCGTGAGCGGAGAACACCAGGTTCGACCCGTGCGGGACCTCGTCGGTCTCGTCGACGAAGATCACGCCCTGGTCGGTGAAGGACTCCACGACGTGCTTGTTGTGGACGATCTCCTTGCGGACGTACAGCGGGGCACCATGCTTGGCCAGGGCCTTCTCGACCGTCTCGACTGCCCGGTCGACGCCGGCGCAATAGCCGCGCGGTTCCGCGAGGAGCACTCGCTTGGTTGCCGGTTCGGCGATCATGTCGGTCTGCTCGGTCATGTCACCAGGGTACGGTTCATACTGGATTCCGACCATCACGCCTCCCGGACGCCCCCCGGCAGAGAGGTTCCCATGCTCCGTCCGTTCTTCCTCACCCGTGTCTCCATCGGGGTCGCCGCCTCCGCGGTGGAGCTCGCCGTGGAGCTCCCCGGTCGCGCGCTCCAGGCGGCGGTCTCGCTGCCCGCGGTCCCCGTGAAGGTCGCCGGCAGCCTGGTGCAGTCGTACCTGCACGCCGGCCAGACCGTCGCCGGTCTCGCGGTCAAGGGCGATCGGGTGATCGCGACGGTGTTCCCCTCCCGGTCGGACAAGCCGGAGTGGGCGACCTTCGACGAGGACCTCGACGACGACGGGGCCGGGGGCGGGGCTGACACCGCCGTGGGCCCGGGCGGGGACCGCGGTCCCGGCGGCGACGAGCCCGACGTTCCGACCGGCCGCGTCGCGCCACGCACCACGTGACCGCCGGATCGACGAGGTCCCCCAGCAGCCCCGAACAGCCGTGGCCGGTCCGGGTGGTCTCGGACCAGATCGCCAACTGGATCCACCGTCTCGGCCCCGTCTGGGTCGAGGGGCAGATCACCCAGCTCAGCCTGCGCCCGGGCACACGGACGGCGTTCCTCACCCTGCGCGACCCCTCGGTGGACAATTCGCTGACCCTCACCTGCCCGCCCCGCCTCATCTCCGAGGCGCCCGTGCCGGTCACCGAGGGCAGCCGGGTCGTGGTCCGGGGAACGCCCCGCTTCTACACCGGTCGTGGATCGTTCTCGCTCCAGGTCTCCGAGATCCGCCCGGTGGGCATCGGCGAACTCCTCGCCCGCATCGAGAGGCTCAAGCAGGCCCTGGCCGCCGAGGGGCTGTTCGACCCTCGTCTCAAGCGCCCGCTGCCGTTCCTGCCGACCTGTGTCGGGCTGGTGACCGGCCGCGCGAGTGCGGCCGAGCGCGACGTGGTCGAGGTGTCCCGGGGTCGGTGGCCCGACGTGCGGTTCGCCGTCCGCAACACCGCGGTCCAGGGACCGTCGGCCGTACCGCAGATCCTGGAGGCGTTGGCGGAACTCGACGCCGACCCGGTCGTCGACGTGATCATCCTGGCCCGAGGCGGGGGCTCGGTCGAGGATCTCCTCCCGTTCTCCGACGAGGCCCTGGTGCGGGCGATCTCGCGGTGTCGCACGCCCGTGGTCAGCGCGATCGGACACGAGCCGGACTCCCCGCTCTCCGATCTGGTCGCCGACCTGCGCGCGGCCACCCCCACCGACGCCGCCAAGCGCGTGGTCCCGGACGTCGCCGAGGAGCGTCGCCGCATCGTCGAGGCCCGCGCCCGGACCGCACGCGCCCTGCGGGGATGGGTGGAACGGGAGCGCGGGCAACTCACGGCGATCCGCTCCCGCCCGGTGATGGCGAACCCGTACGGACTCGTGGACTCACGGGCCGAGGTGGTGGCCGAGGCGCTCCGGGCGGCCCGGCGGGACATCACCCGGATCGTCCAGACCGAGTCCACGTCCCTCGGCCATCTCGCGGCGCGGCTGACCACGCTCGGACCGGCGGCCACGCTGGCGCGCGGGTACGCGGTGGTCCAGTCCGTCGCCGGGGACCACGACGGCCGGGTGGTCTCCTCCATCGCCCACGCCCCGCCCGGGTCGCAGCTGCGCATCCGGGTATCGGACGGCGCACTGTCCGCCGCCGTCCTCGGCACCACCCCCGCCGCGGGACGGCCCGCGGCCACCACCACACCGCCCGAGCCCGCCACACCCGAGGAGCAGTCCTGATGTCCGACGAGCAGACCCCCGTCTCCCAGCTCGGCTACGAGGAGGCCCGCGACGAGTTGATCGAGGTGGTCCGCATCCTCGAGGCCGGAGGCCAGGACCTGGACGCGTCCCTGGCGCTCTGGGAGCGGGGCGAGGAGCTCGCCGCGCGGTGCACGGAGCACCTGGACGGTGCGCGTGACCGGATCGATGCGGTGCTGGGCGACGACGACGACGCCGGAAGCCGTACCTAGGAGGCCACACCCCCCGCGCGCCCGGCCGGCCAGGGTCGATCTGGCGGCGGTCGAACCGGTGGCGGTCGAACCGCTGGCTACCGGCTGCTCGGGAGCGGTTCGGCGTCCTGGACGGCCGCGGCCAACGCCTCGAAGTCCGAGGTGGTGGCCGACCCGGTCACCGCCACGCGGACGTCGTCCAGGTCCAGCACCCACACCGGGCGGACGTCGTCGCCGGTGTACACGGTCCACTCCTGCCCGGTCACCGGCACGATGGTCCGGCTCGGTCGCGGTCCGCCGTTCAGTGACCGGAACGCCTCCTCGGGGGCGTCGGACTGGACCAGTTCGACGAAGCTCCGCTCGCCCGTCACCCAGCCGACGTGACTCGAGGTGGTGTCGGCGAAGCTCTCGACCCGCCCCGAGTTCGAGGTCCACTCCTCCGGGACGTCCGGGGACCGGACCGGGAAGCCCAGGCTGCGCGCGTCCTGGCGCAGGGAGGCCTCTGCGTCGAACTCGGGGATGGCGCCCTGCTGTGGTCCGGACGGGCTGAAGGTGCACTGGCCCGCGACTCCGGCGAAGATCCCGACGATCGCCATGAGCACCACCACCGACCAGAACATGTCGCGGTTGCCCTGCAGGATTCTCGGTTTCGGCTCGGCCACGGCGTCCAGTATCCCACCCACCCGGGGCATGTCGGGCGCCTGGCCCCCGGCGGGCGTCGGGAGGTGCAACAATGAGCGCCGACACCCCATCGTGCGGCGAGTGGCCACGTCTGTTCGCGCGCAGCTATCCGAGGAGCCCGACGCCACATGTCAGACGCCCTACGCCCCGACCGTAACCTCGCCATGGAGCTCGTCCGAGTCACCGAGGCCGCCGCGCTCGCGGCCGGCCGGTGGGTGGGCCGGGGCGACAAGCTCGGGGGTGACGGCGCGGCCGTGGACGCCATGCGCGAGCTCATCGGCACCGTCGACATGGACGGCGTCGTGGTGATCGGCGAGGGCGAGAAGGACGAGGCGCCGATGCTGTTCAACGGCGAGAAGGTCGGCACCGGGCACGGTCCCGCGGTCGACGTGGCCGTGGACCCGATCGACGGGACGCGCCTCATGGCCGAGGGCCGGCCCAACTCGATCGCCGTCATCGCGGTCGCCGAGCGTGGCGCGATGTTCGACCCCTCCGCGGTGTTCTACATGCGCAAGATCGCCGTGGGGCCGGACGCGGTCGGTCACATCGACCTGTCCAAGTCCACCGAATGGAACATCCTGTCCGTGGCCAAGGCCAAGAACATCGACGTCGGGGACATGACGGTCTGCGTCCTCGACCGCCCCCGGCACGCCGAACTCATCGCGGAGATCCGCGCGGCCGGCGCCAAGGTCCGGCTGATCATGGACGGGGACGTGGCCGGCGGCGTCGCCGCCGCCTCGGACGACAGCTCGGTGGACATCCTCATGGGCATCGGCGGCACCCCGGAGGGGATCATCACCGCCTGCGCCATGAAGTGCATGGGCGGGGAGATCCAGGGGCAGCTCTGGCCGCAGGACGACGCCGAGCGCCAGAAGGCCGTGGACGCCGGCCTCGACGTGGATGCGTTCCTCGGCACCGACGACCTGGTCAAGGGTGACAACTGCTTCTTCGCGGCGACCGGTATCACCAACGGCGACATGGTCCGTGGCGTCAGCTACCGCTCGAACGGCGCCGTCACCAGGTCGCTGGTCATGCGATCGAAGTCGGGCACGGTCCGGCACGTCGAGGCCCGCCACCGCATGGAGAAGCTCCGCGAGTTCTCGGCGGTCGACTACGGCCAGGGGACGCGCGACAGCTGACCCCACCCGGGCCCGCCGCGCCGAGAGCGCCTGCACGGTGCGGCGTGCCCGCCTACTCTGACCGTATGGCTGACCAGAGTGGATTCCGTATCGAGCACGACACCATGGGCGAGGTCCGGGTACCCGTCGACGCGCTCTGGCGGGCCCAGACCCAGCGGGCGGTGGAGAACTTCCCGGTCTCGGGCAGCGGTCTCGAGCGAGCACAGATTCGCGCCCTCGGCCTACTCAAGTCCGCCTGCGCGACCGTCAACGGCCGTCTCGGTCTCCTCGAGAAGACCAAGGTCGACGCCATCGTGTCCGCGGCCGGACGGATCGCGGAGGGTGAGGTCGACGACCACTTCCCCGTCGACGTGTTCCAGACCGGCTCCGGAACCAGCTCGAACATGAACGCCAACGAGGTCATCGCCTCGATGTGCGCGGCCGAGGGCGTCACGGTCCACCCGAACGACGACGTCAACATGTCGCAGTCCTCCAACGACACCTTCCCCACCGCCACGCATGTCGCCGCGACGGAGTTGGCGCTGACCGAGCTCGTCCCCGCGCTGGGGGTGCTGGCCGGGTCGTTCGAGCGCAAGTCCGTCGAGTGGCGGGAGGTGGTCAAGTCCGGCCGCACCCATCTCATGGACGCGGTGCCCGTGACCCTCGGCCAGGAGTTCGGGGGGTACGCGCGCCAGATCCGGGCCGGGGCCGAGCGCGTGTGCGCCACCCTGCCCCGGGTGGGCGAGCTCCCGATCGGTGGCACCGCGGCCGGCACCGGACTCAACGCGCCGGACGGTTTCGGCTCCGCGGTGGTCGAGGAACTGCGCTCACTCACGGGGCTCGAGGAGCTGCGCCTGGCGGAGGACCCGTTCGAGGCGCAGTCCGCCCGCGACGGTCTCGTGGAGCTCTCCGGTGCGCTGCGCACGATCGCCGTCTCGCTCACCAAGATCGCCAACGACGTCCGGTGGATGGGGTCCGGTCCCATGACGGGGTTGTCCGAGATCCACCTGCCGGACCTGCAGCCCGGGTCGTCGATCATGCCCGGCAAGGTCAACCCCGTACTGTGCGAGACCATCTCCCAGGTCGCCGCCCAGGTCGTGGGCAACGACGCGGCCGTGGCCTGGGCCGGCGCCACCGGGGCCTTCGAGCTCAACACGGCGATCCCGGTGATGGCCCGCAACGTCCTGGAATCCGCCCGGATCCTCACCACGTCCACGACCCTGTTCGCCGAACGCTGCATCGACGGGATCGAGCCCGACGTCGAGCGGATGCGCCGGTACGCCGAGTCCTCGCCCTCGATCGTCACCCCGCTCAACTCGGCGATCGGCTACGAGGAGGCCGCCCGGGTGGCCAAGCACGCCCTGGCGGAGGGGTTGACGATCCGCGAGGCCGTCATCGCCCTGGGCTTCGTCCCCGACCCGCTGAGCGAGGACGAGCTGGACCGCCGCCTCGACGTGTTGGGGATGACGGGCCTCGACCGCGAGCGCTGACCCCGGACGCGGTCTGCCGCACGGGGCCGACGAGACCCGGTGAGGAACACCGCGCTGCGTGCCCGGTCCGGGCACGCAGCGCGGTGTCTGCTCACCCGTTGGTCATGCCGCGGTGATCCGGCGCAGCTCCCCCGGCTCGGCGTCCGGGTGGAACTCCTCGAGCATCGTGGTGACCAGTTCGGCGATCGCCGAGCGCTCCGAGCGGTTGAGGGTGACGTGTGCGAACAACGGATGCCCCTTGAGCTTCTCCACCACGGCCTGGATCCCGTCGTGACGGCCGACCCGCAGGTTGTCCCGCTGGGCCACGTCGTGGGTGAGCACCACGCGCGATCCCGTCCCCAGCCTGGAGAGCACCGTGAGCAGGACGTTGCGCTCGAGTGACTGCGCCTCGTCGACGATCACGAACGAGTCGTGCAGGCTCCGGCCGCGGATGTGGGTCAGCGGCAGCACCTCCAGGATCTCCCGGTCCATCACCTCGTCGATCACGTTCTCGCTGACCAGGCCCTCGAGGGTGTCGAACACCGCCTGGGACCACGGCGACATCTTCTCCGTCTCGCTCCCCGGCAGGTAGCCGAGCTCCTGTCCGCCCACGGCGTAGAGGGGCCGGAACACCACGATCTTGCGGTGGCGGCGACGCTCCAGTACCGACTCGAGCCCCGCGCACAGGGCGAGCGCGGACTTGCCCGTCCCCGCCCGGCCACCGAGGGAGACGATCCCGATCGACTCGTCCAGCAGGCAGTCGATGGCGATGCGCTGCTCGGCGGAGCGACCGCGCAGTCCGAACACCTCGATGTCGCCGCGGACGAGCTTGAGGCCGCCGCCGTCGGTGACGCGGGCCAGCGCCGAGGACGACTCGGTCTGGACCCGGATCCCGCAGTGCACCGGCGTCTCCACGTCCAGGCCGGCCGCCCGGGCCGCGAGGGGCGAGGCCCCGCCATCGGAGAACAGGGTGTCCACGAGGTCCTGGGTGGCGGGCAGGTTCGCGACCCCGCTGTAGCCGGTCAGCACCACGTCCTGGGCGTGGTACTCGTCGGCGGGCAGTCCCACGGAGCCCGCCTTGACCCGCAGCGGCACGTCCTTGGAGACCAGGACCGTGTCGAGGCCCTCGGCGCGGAGGTTGAGCGCGCACGCGAGGATCCGGGAGTCCTCCCCCGTGTTCCGGAACCCGGCGGGCAGGATCGCCTGGTCGGTGTGGTTGAGCTCGACCCGCAGAGTTCCCCCCTGGTCGGTGATGGGCAGGTCGCCGTCGAGCCGCCCGTGGCGGAGGCGCAGATCCTCGAGGAGTCGGAGCGCCTCGCGGGCGAAGTAGCCCAGCTCGGGGTGGTGTCGCTTGCCCTCCAACTCCCCGATCACCGCGATGGGCAGCACCACGCGGTGCTCGGCGAAGCGGGTGACGGCCCACGGGTCAGAGAGCAGAACCGAGGTGTCGAGGACGTAGGTGCGTACGGTGTCGGTCACGGCGGACTCCTGGCCCGCGGCACCCGCGGGCGAGCTGGGGGTGGACCGGTCGGCCCAGGTCACCTGGTGGTGACGGGGCCGGGTGCCGGCCCCCTCCCGATCGAGTGGATCGATCATCGGCTGGGACCTCCCGACGGTCGGCTTCCCCACCGACCGTTGTGACCCACGCTACGCCCGAATCACACGAGTGTGAGTTAACTCATCGTGAATTCGTCGGTCTCGCCGGGGTCCGTGACGCACACCGGGTCACGGCACCCTCTCGAACGCGGCGGCCAGGCCCTGTCCGCCGCCCAGGCACATCGTCTCCAGGGCGAGCCGGCCCTGCCGGCGGGCGAGCTCGCGGGCCATCGTGGTGAGGATGCGGGTCCCCGTGGCCCCGACGGGGTGGCCGAGCGAGATCCCCGAGCCGTGCACGTTGAGCCGCTCGCGGTCGGCCGCCGTGAAGCCGAACCCGCCCTCCCACTCCCGCAGGCACGCCAGGACCTGGGCGGCGAAGGCCTCGTTGAGTTCGATCAGGTCGAAGGCGGCGAGACGCAGCCCGAGATCGTTCAGGAGCCCGGCGGTGGCGGAGACGGGACCGATCCCCATCCGGGCGGGATGGACCCCGGTCACCGACCACCCGAGGGGCCTGACGTACGCGCGCAGCCCGAGGCTCTCCGCGCGATCGCGGGTGGTCACGACGCACACCGCGGCGCCGTCGTTCTCCCCGCTGGCGTTGCCGGCGGTCACGGTCGCGTCGGGGTCGAGCCGGGAGCGCACGGGGCGCAGCGCGGCGAGTGATGCCGCGGTGACACCGCGGCGGGGGTGCTCGTCGGTGTCGACGACGACGTCGTCGTCTCCCCCGCCCCGGGGGACCCGCACCGGCACGATCTCCTCGTCGAACACCCGCCCGTCCTGCGCCGCGACGGCGCGCCGCTGGCTCTCGGCCGCCAGCTCGTCCTGCTCGGCTCGGGAGATCGAGTACTCGGCGCGGAGGTTCTCGGCGGTCTCGAGCATGCCTCCGGGGATCGGGTGGTCACGGCCGCCCGACGTCACCCGGCCCCGCGCGATGCGGTCGACGAACTCGACGCGGTCACCGCGGACACCGCCGCGCAGGCCGAGCGAGTAGAACTCGCTGTTCGACATCGACTCCGCCCCGCCCGCGATCACCACCTCGCTCGCGCCCACCGCCACCTGCATCGCGGCGTTGAGCACGGCCTGCAGTCCGGATCCGCACCGGCGGTCGATCTGGATCCCGGGGGTGCGGATGTCCAGGCCGGCGTCCAGTGCCGCGACGCGCCCGATCGCCGGAGCCTCCCCGTTCGGGTAACACTGCCCGAGGATCACGTCGTCGACGTCCGTGGCGGACAGACCGGTGCGGTCGACCAGACCGGAGATCGCGGCCGCGGCCAGATCGGCGGCCGCGAGCGGGGCGAGGGCGCCGTGGCGGCGACCCACCGCGGTGCGCACGGGTTCGCAGACCACGACGTCGGCGAGGGCCCGCGACATGCGGGAACTCACCGACTCATTCCACCATCATCCGGACGGTCTCGGCGACGACCGCCGGACGGTCGGAGCCCTCGACCTCCACGGTCACCAGACTGCCTAGCTGGACCCCGGAGGCCCTGCGCTGGAGCGAGGTGAGCTCGATCCCCGCCCGGATGCGCGATCCCACCGGGACCGGTGCCGGGAACCGGACCTTGTCGACGCCGTAGTTGATCATCATCCGGAACCCCCGGATCTCCATGACCTCCGCGCCCAGCACGGGCAGCAGGGAGAGGGTCAGGTAGCCGTGGGCGATGGTGGCACCGTAGGGCCCCTGCGCCGCCCGGACCGGGTCGACGTGGATCCACTGGTGGTCCCCGGTCGCGTCGGCGAACGCGTCGATGCGGTCCTGGGTGATCTCCATCCAGTCGCTGTACCCCACGTGTCGCCCGAGTTCGGCCTCGAGCTGCTCCAGTCCCTCGAACACCCTCATGACAGTCCTCCTCGCTGCACCAGCTGCGATGCGATGACGTTGCGTTGGATCTCGTTGGTCCCCTCGCCCACGATCATGAGCGGGGCGTCGCGGAAGTACCGCTCCACGTCGTACTCCGTGGAGTAGCCGTACCCGCCGTGGATCCGGACCGCGTCGAGCGCGATCTCCATGCCGACTTCGGAGGCGAACAGCTTGGCCATCCCGGCCTCCATGTCGCAGCGCTCGCCGGCCTCGGAACGCTCGGCGGCGTGGAGCGTGAGCTGGCGCGCGGCGGACAGCTTGGTGGCCATGTCGGCCAGACGGTGACCGACCGCCTGGTGCTTCCAGATGGGCTGCCCGAACGACTCCCGCTGCTGCGCGTAGGCGAGAGAATCCTCGAGGGCGGCGGCCGCCACCCCGAGGGCACGGCCGGCCACCTGGATCCGTCCGGTCTCCAGGCCCTTCATCATCTGGGCGAAGCCACGTCCGGGCTCGCCGCCGAGCACCTGCGTGGCGGGCGTGCGATAGCCGTCGAAGGCCAGCTCACACGTCTCGACGCCCTTGTACCCGAGCTTGGACAGGTCCCTCGAGACGGTCAGCCCGGGACCGTGCCCGACCAGGACGATCGAGATCCCCCTGTGCGCGGGCGTCGCCGACGGGTCAGTCTTGCAGAGCAGGGCGATGAGGCCGGAGCGGCGCGCGTTCGAGATCCACGTCTTGGCCCCGGTGATCACCAGGTCGTCTCCGTCGGGTGTCGCGACGGTGCCCATGGCCTGGAGGTCCGACCCCCCGCCGGGCTCCGTGAGGGCCATGGTCGCCCGCACCTCACCCGTGGCCATCGTCGGGAGGTGGGTGGACTTCTGCTCCTCGGTGCCGAACTCGGTGAGGAGCTTCGCCACCACCGTGTGCCCGCCCATGGCGCCCGCCAGGGACATCCAACCGCGGGCGAGTTCCTCGGTGACGCGCACGAAGCAGGGCATCGAGACCGGCATCCCGCCGTACTCCTCGGGGACGGCCAGGCCGTAGATCCCGATCTGCTTCATCTGCTCGATCCAGCGTTCCGGGTACTCGTCCGCGTGCTCCATCTCGCGCACGGACGGCCTGACCTCGCGGTCGATGAACCGGCGCACGGTCGCGACGAGGTCGGCCTCGTCCTGGTTCAGGTCCGGCACCGGTGACACCTCGTCGTCGTCTCGATCCGCCCGTCGGGCGGGGTCCGGACATCATCGCAACCCTCCATCCGATAGTCAATAATCATGCGCATGGTTTGGTTAGGATGCCGGTCATGGACACTCGCGACGCCCGGCCCGTCGGCGGACCCTACTTCGACCAGCTGGCGGTGGGTCAGGTCGTCGTCGACGCCCCGTCCGTCACCCTGACCGACGGTCTCGCCGCCGCACACCAGGCGATCCTCGGCGACCGGCTGCGGCTCCCCCTGGACCGTCGTCTCGCCCACGCCGTCACCGGCGGCACGGTGGCCCACCCGGGCCTCGTCGTCGACGTCGCGATCGGCCAGTCCACCCTCGTCACCCAGCGCGTGCGGGCCAACCTCTTCTACCGCGGCCTGCGTCTGCTCACCGCACCCCGGATCGGTGACACCCTGACCACCCGGACGGAGGTCGTGGCACTCAAGACCAACAGCCACTCACCGGGCCGCACCCCCACCGGGCTCGCCGCGCTCCGCATCTCCACCACCGACCAGGACGGACGGACCGTCCTGGACTTCCACCGATGCGCCATGCTGCCCCTGGCTCCGGGCGTCGACCCGGACTCGTGCGCCCACACCGACGACCTGGCGGCGGTCGGGACCGCCACCTCCCGGCCGTGGGCGACACCCGACGCCTGGGACCTGGCCGCCTACCGCGCCGCGGTCCCCGGGGCGGGTGACCCCCTCCCCGCCGAGGGCACCGTCCTGCGCCCGGGCGCCGACGTGGTCTCGAGCGCCCCGGAACTGGCCCGGCTCACCCTGAACATCGCGCAGACCCACCACGACGCCCGCGTCTCGGGCGCCGGCAGGTTGGTCTACGGCGGCCACACCATCGGACTCGCGCTGTCGCAGGCCACCCGGGCGCTGCCGACGATGCTCACCGTGCTCGGCTGGCACTCCTGCGACCACGTGGGCCCGGTCCGCGAGGGCGACACCCTGAGCAGCGAGCTCGTGATCGGGGCCTCGATCGATCTCCCGGACGGGGGGACGGCGCTCGATCTGCGGTCGCTCGTCACCGCCCACCGGGCGGACGGTGACGCTCCCGTCCTGGACTGGTCGTACACGGTACTCATGCCCGGACGCCCGGATCGGGGATAATGGTTGTCATGAGTTCAGAAGGCGGCACGCGGCCGGGGGTGGGCCGTCCCAAGAAGACGGCGCTCCTGGTGGCCCAGCAGATCGTCGAGGACATCTCCCGTCGCGGGAACACCGTCGGCGACCGGCTGCCCCCGGAACACCTCATGCTCGAGCAGTACGGGGTCGGTCGCGGGACGCTCCGCGAGTCGCTGCGCTACCTGGAGCTGCAGGGCGTGCTCATGCTCAAGCCCGGGCCCGGTGGCGGGCCGATCGTGCAGCAACCGGACGGGGGGACGCTGGCCGCCACGTTGAGCCTGCTCCTGCAGTTCGAGAACGCCCCGTTCTCCACGATCATGGAGGCCCGCACGGCGTTGGAGCCCACCATCTCCCGTCTGGCCACCTCGCGGATCGACGACGCCGGACTGGCCGGACTCGCCGAGAACCTCCGCCAGACGCGGGATCAGATGGGCGACCAGGCCGCGTTCTCGGCCCACTCCGAGCGATTCCACGAGCTGATCGCCTGGAGCTCCGGGAACGCGCTCTTCGGCTACCTCTTCGATGCGCTGAGCGGCCTGATCGCCGGAGCCTCGATGGGCATCACCTACCCCAGGCGGCAGCGCGAGTTGACGTGCGACATCCACGAGGAGATCTACGCCGCGATCGCCGACCGGGACGGCGACACCGCGTCCCGGTTGATGTCGGTCCACATCCACGAGCACACCACGTACCTGGAGAAGCGGTTCCACAGCGCGCTCGCGAGGCCGATCCGGTGGGACCTCGACGGTTGACCCGGGTCACCGGGCCGTGCCCGTCCGAGGCGGATCAGATGTGGCGGCCGCCGGTGATCTCGAGGACCGTACCGGTCATGTAGCTCGACATGTCGCTGGCCAGGAACAGCACGACCTGCGCGACCTCGGAGGGCTCGCCGGCCCGGCCCAGGGGGATCTCGGCCATCTTCTCGTCCCAGACGTGCTGCGGCATCGCCAGGGTCATGGCGGTGCGGATGAGCCCCGGTTGGATCGCGTTGACGCGCACGTTCTTTAACGCGACCTCCTTGGCGGCGGCCTTGGTCAATCCGATTATCCCCGCCTTGGCGGCGGAGTAGTTGGTCTGACCCTTCAGCCCGACCTTGCCGGAGATGGAGGAGACGTTGACGATCGCCCCTCCCCCGTGCTCCCGCATCCGCCCGGCGGCCGCGCGGGTGCCGTTCCACGTTCCCTTGAGGTGGATCGCGATGATGTCATCGAACTGCTCCTCGGTCATCGTGCGCATCGTGGCGTCGCGGGTGACACCGGCGTTGTTCACGAACACCCCGAGCGGCCCGAACGCCTCCTCGGCCACGTCGATCAGGTGCTCGATCGCCGCCCCGTCACGCACGTCGCAGTTCACGTACCGTGCGGCGTCCTCGCCGCCCAGCTCGGTGACCGCGGCCGCGCCCGCCTCGTCGTCGATGTCCCCGATCACGACGCGCGCCCCGCTGTCGATGAACGTCCGCGCGATCTCCAACCCGATCCCGCGCGCGGCTCCGGTGACGACCGCGGTCCTACCCTCAAGAAGTCCCATGACGTGTGTCCTCTCCTCGTGCCCGCCCGGCCAGTTCGGCCAGGATCGCATCGGTGTGTCGGCCCAGTGACGGCACGGGCCCCATCGGTAGCTTTACGTCCGCGTAGGTGACCGGCGGGAGCAGGCCGCGGACGGGTCCGGCCGGGGTGTCGACCTCGCGCCACCGGTCCCGCGCCTCGAGCTGCGGGTGGTGGACCAGTCCGGCGACGTCGTTGAGCCGGGCCGCCGGGACACCGGCGTCGTCGAGTCGCGCGGCCAGCTCCTCCGAGTCGTACTCCCTGGTCAGGGACCCGATCAGCGCGTCCACCTCGGCCCTGCGCGCCACGCGGGCGATGTTGGTCGCGTACCGCTCGTCGTCGACGAGACCCGGCCGGTCCAACACGTCGCGGACCAGCGCCGCCCATCCCCGGTCGTTCTGCACCCCGATGAGCACCTGTCCGTCCCTGGTGGGGAAGGCGTCGTACGGGCAGATCGAGGCGTGCGACAGGCCCATGCGCCCGACCTGCCGGTCCGCGTACATCCGGATGTACATGGGGTGGCCCATCCACTCGGCTGTCGCCTCGAACATCGACACCTCGATCGTGGCACCGAGCCCGGTCCGCTCCCGACGGAACAGCGCCGACTGGACCGCCGAGAGCGCATACATCCCGGTCGCGATGTCGGAGACCGGGACGCCGGTCTTGGTGGCGGTCTCGGGGGTACCGGTGATCGAGCACAACCCCGACTCGGCCTGGACGAGCATGTCGTAGGCCTTGCGGCCCGAGTACGGCCCCGCGTCGCCGTACCCGGACAGGGTGACGACGACGAGCTCGTCCTTCCTCGACCGGAGCGCAGCGGCCCCCAGACCCAACCGGTCCATCGCCCCGGGTGCCAGGTTGCTCAGGACCACGTCCGCACGGTCGGCCAGCTCGAGCGCGACCCGCCGCCCGTCGTCGGAGGCCAGGTCGAGCTCGATCGACTCCTTGCCCCTGTTGAGCCAGACGAAGTGCGAGGCCAGGCCGTGGACGGTGTCGTCGTAGGACCGGGCGAAGTCACCCTCCCCCGGCCGCTCGATCTTGATGACGCGGGCGCCGAGGTCCGCGAGGTGACGGGTGGCCAACGGGCCGGCGACGGCCTGCTCGACCGCCACGACCGTGATCCCCTCGAGAGGGAGCGGCCCGCCTCCCGTCATCGTGCGGTGGCCTCGCGTGTCGCACCGCGCATGAGGCCGCCGCCGATGATCAGCCTCTGGATCTCGCTGGTCCCCTCGTAGAGGCGCAGCAGGCGGATGTCCCGGTAGATCCGCTCGACCACCACGCCCCGCATGTACCCGGTGCCGCCGTGGATCTGGACGGCCAGGTCGGCGACCTTCCCCGCCATCTCCGTGCAGAAGAGCTTGGCGACGGACGGGGCGATGCGTCGGTCCTCTCCCGAGACGTACTTGGCCGCGACCTCCCGGACCAGCGCCTGTCCGGCCATCACCCCGACCTGCTGGTCGGCGATCATGGCCTGGACCAGCTGGAAATCGCCGACGGCCGTGCCCCCCTGCGTGGTGGTGGCCGCATGGGCCAGCGACTCGTCGAGCGCCCTTCTCGCCGACCCCACGGCGACGGCGGCGATGTGCACGCGACCGCGGGCCAGGGACGTCATCGCCGCGCGGTACCCGGCGTCCTCGTCTCCCCCCACCAGCGACGAGGCGGGGACCCGGACACCACTGAAGTCCACCTCTGAGGTCGGGGCACCCTCCTGGCCCATCTTGCGGTCCTTCGGTCCCACCGTGACCCCGGCCGCGTCGGCGGGGACGAGGAACACCGCGATCCCCGGGCCACCGGCGTCCGCGGGGCGGGTCCGGGCGAACACGACGAACAGATCCGCCACCGGCGCGTTGGTGATGAAGCGCTTGGTGCCGTCGATGACCCAGTCGTCGCCGTCTCGGACGGCCCTGGTCGCCAGCCCGGCGGGATTGGACCCCGCACCGTCCTCGGTCAGCGCGAAGGACGCGATCACCTCGCCGGACGCGATCCGCTCCAGCCACTCCGCCTTCTGCTCGTCGGTGCCGAAGTTCACCAGGACCTGCCCGGCGATCCCGTTGTTGGTGCCGAACAGCGACCGCATGGCCAGGCTGGTGTACCCGAATTCCATCGCCAGCTCGACGTCCTGGGTCAGGTCCAACCCCAGGCCACCCCACTGCTGCGGGATCGCGTACCCGAACATCCCCATCTCGGCCAGCCCGGCCCGGATGTCGTCGGGGACGGCGTCGGCGTCGGCGATCTCCCGCTCCCGGGGCATCACCACGGTCCGGATGTAGTCGCGGGTCGTGGCGAGGATGGCCGCGAAGTCCTCCGCGTCGACCTCGGGCCCCACCGAGTCCGCCTGATCGCTCATGACTGTGTCCTCTGTCGTCCGTGATGGCCCTCGCGGAACCACGATCCGGTGAAGTATGCTTCAAACTATTATCATCAATTACGGAGCGGGGCAATAGTCACCGCCGGACCCCCGGGAGCCACCGATGGCCGAATCCAGCGAGTCGCGACCGCTCAGCGGCATCCGCGTGGTCGAACTCTCCAGCTTCGTGGCCTCTCCCCTGTGCGGGCTCACGCTCGCCCAGCTCGGCGCCGAGGTCATCCGCGTCGACCCGGTGGGCGGCGCGGCGGACGTGCACCGCTGGCCGCTCGCCCCGGGCGGAACCTCGATCTACTGGACCGGCCTCAACAGGGGCAAGTCCTCGGTGACCCTCGACCTCCGTTCCGACGAGGGCCGGCAGTCGTTCCGGGACCTCGTCACCGCTCCCGGGGAGGGCTCGGGAATCCTCGTGACCAACTCCGCCGGCCGGGAGTGGATGAGCCATGAGCGTCTGGCCGCGGTCCGACCCGATGTCATCACCCTCGAACTGCTCGGACGTCGCGACGGCCGCCCCGGGGTCGACTACACCGTCAACGCCGCCCTCGGGTTCCCCGCGATCACCGGACAGGACGGCGGGCAGGGCGGTGGACAGGGCGGTGGACAGGGCGCCGGGCAGGTGGTCAACCACGCCCTGCCGGCCTGGGACGTCGCCGCGGGACTCCACGCGGCGCTGGCGGTGGTCTCCGCCGTCCGCGAGCGGGAGAGGACCGGCCGGGGCCGACGCATCGTGCTCCCGCTGGACGACGTCGCACTGGCCACCGCCGGCGCGCTGGGCTACCTCACCGAGCCGCAGCTCGACGGGTCCACCCGGCCCGCCGTCGGCAACTACGTCTACGGCACGTTCGGCAGGGACTTCACCACCGCCGACGGGGGCCGTGTAATGGTGGTCGCCCTGACCACCAGGCATTTCCACGACCTGGCGCGGGTGACCGGGACCCGGGACGCCGTCGACGCCCTCGAGTCGGCCACCGGCGCCGACTTCGGTACCGAGGCCGACAGGTACTCCTACCGGGAGGTCCTGGCCGCACTGTTCGCCCGATGGTTCTCCGCCCACACCACGGCGGAGGTCACCCGGGCACTGGAGGACTCGGTGGTACTGCACGAGCGGTACCGCACGTTCGGCCAGGTGGTGACGGAGGGCGATCTCGAGGCCAACCCGCTGTTCGCTGCACTGGATCAGCCGGGGATCGGCTCGTACCTCGCCGCCGCGCACCCCGCGACCTTCGACGGCCGGCACCTGGCCACCGGTCCCGCGCCGGACCTCGGCGCCGACACCGATCGCCTCACCGCCGATCGCCCCCGCGCTCCGATCGACTCACCGCCGATCGCCCCACCACCGCAGGGACCTGAGTCATGACCCACAAACCCGCCGCCCGCGACGGTGTCCCCGTGTACCTCACGGAGGAGCGGCTCGCGATCCGCGATCTGGCCCGCGACTTCACCGCCCGGGAGGTCCTGCCGGTCGCGAACCGCCTCGACCCGGAGAAGGGAGACATCCCCGACGAGCTCCGGCAGAAGATGGCCGATATCGGCTTCTTCGGCATCATGATCGGCGAGGAGCACGGCGGGCTCGGCCTGGGCGTGTTCGAGTACTGCCTGGTCGCCGAGGAGCTCGCCCGCGGGTGGCTGTCGGTCTCCGGTCTCCTCGCCCGTGGCAACGGGATGGGCGGCGGGTTCACCCCCGATCAGGAGGCGCGCCTGCTCCCCCGCGTCGCCCGCGGCGAGTGGCTGGGCGCCTACGCGTTGTCGGAGGCCGAGGCGGGCTCCGACGTCGCCAACATCTCCTGCCGAGCCGTCCGCGACGGCGACGAGTGGGTGGTGAACGGCACCAAGATGTGGTGCACCTATGCCGACCAGGCGGACTACCTCGTGCTGTTCGCCCGTACCGACCCGGTCCGGGACCCGGCCAAGCCCCACCGCGGGATCTCCGCCTTCCTGGTGGAGAAGGATCGCGGCGTGTTCCCCGCGGGCATCACCGGCAACCCCGTCCGCAAGATCGGATACTTCGGCTGGCAGACCTGGGAGCTGTTCTTCGACGACTTCCGGTTGCCCGCCTCTGCGTTGCTCGGCGGGGAGGGCAGGGGCTTCTACCTGGCGGTCTCCGGCCTGGAGGTCGGTCGCGCCCACACCGCCGCCCGCGCGATCGGCCTGGCCCGCGCCGCGCTGGAGGACTCGATCGCCTACGTCGCCACCCGCGAACAGTTCGGCCGACCGATCGGCGAGTTCCAGTACCTCCGCTTCGAGATCGCCCGGATGGCCGCCGACATCGAGGCCGCGCGCCAGCTCATGTTCTCGGTGGCCACGGCCATCGACTCCGGGCGTCGCTGCTCGCTCGAGGCCGCCATGTGCAAGCTCGTGGCCACCGAGATGGCCGAGCGGGTGACCTCCCAGGGCGTCCAGATCCACGGCGGGGCCGGGTACACGACCGACTTCCAGGTGGAGCGGCACTGGCGCGACGCCCGGCTGACGCGCATCTTCGAGGGCACCAGCGAGATCCAGATGCGGATCATCTCGGATGAACTCCTCGGCCGCGACCACTGAGTACAGTCGCCACCATGAAGGCTGCGGTGTGCGTGGACACGGAATCCCCCCTGGTGCTCGAGGACATCCCGATCCCCGAACCCCGGGAGGGCGAGGTCCTGATCCACAACACGGCCTGCGGGGTGTGCCACACCGACCTCCACGTGATGAAGGGCGAGGTGGGGTTCCCGCTCCCCGGGGTCCTGGGGCACGAGGTCTCCGGAGTCGTCGCCGAGGTCGGCCGTGGCGTGACGGCGGTCCGCCCGGGTGACCGCGTGGTGGGCTCGTTCATCATGCCGTGCGGGTGGTGCGAGAACTGCGCCCGCGGGATGGAGGACCTCTGCGCCACCTTCTTCGAGTACAACCGCCTGCGCGGGACCCTGTACGACGGCGAGACCAGGCTTCACCGCGCCAACGGAGAGCCGCTGTCCATGTACTCGATGGGCGGCCTGGCGGAGTACAGCGTCACGCCCGCCACCGCGGTGTTCACCCTCCCCGAGGAACTGGATCTGGCGGATTCGGCGATCCTGGGGTGCTCGCTGTTCACCGCCTACGGTGCCGTGCGGAACGTCGGGGATGTCCGGACCGGTGAGTCGGTCGCGGTCGTGGCCGTGGGCGGCGTCGGGCAGAACATCGTCCAGCTGGCCGCGGTGAGTGGCGCCGAATCCGTCATCGCCGTCGACGTGGACGAGGAGAAGCTCGCCCTGGCGCGGCGCATGGGTGCGACCCACACGATCAACTCGCGCGAGATCGATGCGACCGAGGCGGTCATGGAGATCACCGGGGGCCGGGGCGTCGACGCCGCCTTCGAGGCGCTGGGCTCGGCCGCCACCACCCGCCAGGCCACGGACATCACGCGGGAGGGCGGCAGGGTCGTCGTGGTGGGCATCCCGCCGGCCGGGACGGTGCTGGACGTCGACCTCGCGCGGGTCGTGCGCCGCAAGATCCAGATCAAGGGATCCTACGGCGCCCGCGCACGTCAGGACGTACCCGCGCTGATCCGGCTGCTCGCCGCGGGGAGGCTCGACCTGAGCAGTGTGATCTCCCGGCGTGTGGGCCTGGAGCAGGCACCGGAGACCTACCAGGCCCTCGATCGCGGTGAGGTCCTGGGCCGGGCCGTCGTGCTCACCGGGGCCTGACCCGCAGCACAGCCCCCGCCGCAGCACAGCCCCCGCCGCGACGCCCCCCTCGCCGGGCATCCGCACTCGCGCACGTACGCCCACAACGCAGCCGCCCCCGACGATGGCGTCTGGCGTGCGCAGATGCGCAGGCCGGAGTTCATCGCGGGGGGCGGCTGTGAGTCACCGGGCAGCCGCTCGCGCGGATGCACGCCGGCTGGGGATGCTGGGCCGTCAGAGCAGTTCGATGATGGTGGCGTTGGCCTGGCCGCCGCCCTCGCACATCGTCTGGAGGCCGTACCTGATGCCGTTCGCCTTCATGTGGTGGACCATGTCCGTCATGATGCGGGCCCCGGAGCCGCCGAGCGGGTGGCCGAGGGCGATCGCGCCACCGTTGGGGTTGAGCTTGGCCGGGTCGGCGCCGGTCTCGGCGAGCCACGCCATCGGCACCGAGGCGAAGGCCTCGTTGACCTCGAACACCCCGATGTCGTCGATCGTCAGCCCGGAGCGCTCGAGAGCCTTGGCCGTGGCCGGGATCGGGGCGGTGAGCATGATGACCGGATCGTCCCCGGCGAGCGTGGCGGTGTGGACACGCGCGATCGGCGTGCATCCGTACCTGGCGGCGGCCTCCTCGCTCATCACCAGGATCGCGGCGGATCCGTCCGAGATCTGCGAGGCGTTGCCGGCGTGGATCACGCCGTCGGACTTGAACGGGGTCTTGAGCCCGGCCAGCCCCTCGACGGTGCTGCCCCGGCGGATGCCCTGGTCGGCGTCGAAGACCCCGTCCGGGGTGGTCACCGGGACGATGTGCCCGGCGAAGAACCCGGCGTCCTGCGCGGCGGCGGCCTTCTCGTGCGAGGCCACGGCGAACTCGTCGAGCTGCGTGCGGGACAGCCCCCACCGCTCGGCGATCATCTCGGCGCCGACGCCCTGGTTGGGCATGGTGCCGTCGTAGCGGCCCAGGAAGTCCTGCCCGTACGGGATGCCCTCGCCGGTGATCGAGCTGCCCATCGGCTGACGGGTCATGGACTCGACGCCGCCGGCCACCACCACGTCGTGGTAACCGGATTCGACCACCGCGACGGCGAAGCTCAGCGCCTGCTGCGAGGAACCGCACTGGCGGTCGATGGTCACGCCGGTGACGGTCTCGGGCCACCCGGCGGAGAGCACCGCGGTACGCGCGATGTCCCCGGTCTGCTCGCCGGCCTGGGTCACGCACCCCCAGATCACGTCCTCCACGATCCCCGGGTCGACCCCGGCGCGCTCGACCAGAGCGTTCAGCACCGTGCCCGACAGATCGGCCGGATGCACCCCGGCCAGTCCACCCTTGCGCTTGCCCACCGCGCTGCGCACGGCCTCCACGATCACTGCACCCATGTGCGTGTCCCTCTCTCGAACGGTGAGTATCCGGTCTCGTCCGACCGGGTCTTGTCAGTGTTGCGCATCACGTTCAGCCGACGTACGGCGGCGTGCGCCTGAGCTCGCCACGCGCGATGGTGCGGCGATGCACGGCGTCCGGGCCGTCGACGATCCTCAGGGCCCGCGCCCAGGCGTAGAAGTAGGCGAGCGGGGTGTCGTCCGAGACACCGGCCCCACCGAAGACCTCGATCGCCCGGTCGATCACGGTGCACGCGACCTGCGGCGCGATCACCTTGATGGCCGAGATCTCGAACCGGGCCTCCTTGGCGCCGACGGTGTCGATCATCCACGCGCAGTGCTGGACCTGCAGGCGTGCCTGGTCGATCTCGATGCGGGAGTTGGCGATGTGCTCCTGGACCACGCCCTGCTCGGACAGGTACCCGCCGAAGGCGTGCCGCGACTTGGCGCGGTCGACCATCAGGGCCAGGGCCCGCTCGGCCATCCCGATGGCGCGCATGGCGTGGTGGATGCGGCCCGGCCCGAGACGCGCCTGCGCGATCGCGAAACCGGCGCCCTCCTCGCCGAGCAGGTTCGACGCTGGCACCCGGACGTCCGAGAAGACGAGCTCGCAGTGACCGTGCTGGTCCTGGTAGCCGAACAGCGGGAGGTTGCGCTCGATGGTGAGCCCCGGGGTACCGCGCGGGACCAGGACCATCGACTGCTGACGGTGCGTCTCGGCGGTCTCGTCCGTCTTGCCCATGACGATGAAGATCTCGCAGCGCTCGTCGGCCACTCCCGTGATCCACCACTTGCGGCCGTTGATCACGTACTCGTCGCCCTCGCGGCGGATGACGGTCTGGATGTTCGTCGCGTCGGAGGAGGCCACGTCGGGCTCGGTCATGGCGTAGGCCGACCGGATCCTCCCCTCCTTGAGCGGCTCGAGGTACGCGGCCTTCTGCTCGTCGGTCCCGAACAGGTGGAAGGTCTCCATGTTCCCGGTGTCGGGAGCCTGCGAGTTGATGGCCTCGGGGGCGATCACCGGCGACCAACCGGAGATCTCCGAGACCGCGGCGAACTCGAGATTGGAGATGCCGGACCACTCGGGCAGGAAGAGGTTCCACAGCCCGCGACGCCGCGCCTCCGCCTTGAGGTCCTCCATGACGGGCGGGTGCTCGTGGTCACCGTGCGTGCGCAGGTACTCGGCCCACACCGGCTCGGCGGGGAACACATGCTCGCGCATGAACTCCCACATGTTCTCCTGCAGCTCGACGCTGCGCTGGCTGTGCGCGAATTCCATGGTGATGTCTCCTGGGTCGAGAACTGGTGAGGTAGAGGACTAGTGAAGGGTCATGCCGCCGTCGACGGTGAGGGTCGACCCGGTGATGAACGACGAGGCGTCGGAGGCGAGGAAGAGAAGGGCGGAGTCGAGCTCCGGTTGCAGACCGAGCCGACCGAAGATCGTCCGTCCGGTGATGTCGGCGAGCATCGTCTCGGGGATCTCGTCGGTCATCTCCGAGGCGAAGTACCCGGGGGCGAGCGCGTTGACGCGGATCCCCCGCCGGCTCCCCCACTGGGCCGCCAGGTCCCGGGTCAGTCCCAGGACGGCCGCCTTGGAGGCGGAGTAGGCGGCCTGCGGGGCGAATCCTGCGGTCAGGCCCAGGACGCTGGCCACGTTGACGATGCTCGAGCCGGGCTCCATGACGGTCGCGCACTCCTTGGCCGCCCAGTAGGCGCCGTGGAGGTTGACGTCCACCACGCCCCGGAACTGCTCCGGGGTCTCCTTGAGCGCGGGCACGGCGGTGCCGATGCCGGCGTTGTTGACCAGGACGTCGATCCGCCCGTGGGAGTCCATGGCCGAGCGGACCATGGCCGCACACGCCTCGGGGTCCGCGACGTCACAGGCCACCGTCGACGCCGTTCCGCCGGCCGCGCGGAGCTCCTCGGCGAGTGCGTCGAGGCGCTCCCGTCGGCGGGCGGCCAGGACGACCGTCGCGCCGGCGGAGGACAGGGCGCCCGCCGAC
>NZ_JAALDZ010000340.1:0-4082 GCF_014145125.1 Dietzia sp. CQ4
CTCGACCGGCTGGGCGCGACGGCACTGCTCGTGCCCACCGCGCCGTTCCACCCGACGATCGCCGAGGTGGAGGCCGACCCGATCGCCCTCAACAGCCGGATGGGGACGTACACGAACTTCTGCAACCTCTTCGACCTGTGCGCCGTGGCGGTACCGACCGGCCAGATCGACGAGGGGGACCGCGGGACGGCGCGGTTCGGCGTGACCGTGGTGGGGCGGCCGTTCCACGACGGACCGGTGGCCGACATCGCGGCCGCCCTCGCCGGGGAGCGTGGGTCCGGGGCGGAACCGCTCGTGCCGTGGCCGTTGCGTGCGGGGGCGCCGGCGGTCGACCTGGTGGTGTTCGGCGCACACCGGCGTGGGGGACCGCTCGAGCACCAGCTCACCTCACGTGGCGCCGCCTGGCGTGGGCCGGTCCGGTCCAGCGCCGACTACCGGATGTACCGCCTCGACACCGAACCGCCCAAGCCTGGGGTCCTGCGTCACCCGGACGGCGCCGCGTTGCTCGGCGAGAGGTGGACGGTCTCCCCGGCGGCGCTCGGCAGCTTCCTCGACCAGCTCCCCAGGCCGATGCAGCTCGGCCGGGTGACGCTCGAGGACGGCACGGAGATGGTCGGCTTCGGTTGCGAGCCCACGGCCGTCACCCCGGAGGCCGACGACCTCACCGAACTCGGGGAGTGGCCCCTCGGGTGAGCTCTGGGCACGGGCGGGCCGATCGTGCGGCGCCGGATACTCTGGGCGTCAGGTCCGCACCCGCCGCGACCTCGAACAGTGAGGTGAGCGCCAGTGAGTCAGCTCGTGTCCTTCTACGAGACCGCACCCGTCACCGACAAGCGCGGTCTGCTCACCGACGTCATCCAACGTCCGATGCAGGTGCGGTCGGGGTATGACGTGGTGGAGGGCGAGGTCGTCCCCCGGGTGGTCTACGTGCAGGCGCCGATCGAGGGCCGCCCGCTGTTGGTGCCGTTCGGCCAGTACGACGCGTGGAGCCTGCGGCAGCGGTTCGAGGAGGCGCTGAGGGTGATGAACACCCTGGGGGCCTGCGAGATCGAGTGCGCCACCTACAGCGCCCGCCGCAACGCCGTCGCCGCCCGGGTGGGGGTGGGACCGATGGCCGGGTGGGGCAAGGTGACCCGCACCCAGAGCACGGACTTCGACTATTCCTTCTCGGGCTCGGGGGCCTCCCCTCGAGACCCCGGGCCGATCCGGTGGACCAACATCCCCGGCCTGGACGCCGCCAAGCAGTCGGTGCTGCTCAACGGCGGACGCCGGGTGGAGATCACGATCGAGTCGGAGTCCGAGTTCGCCGCGGACTCCGACCTCGCCCGGCGCCTCAAGTCCGCCGGCCTGGTTCTCGGCCTCGAGGGGCGGACCCAGGCCAAGACCCTGCTGCGGATCAAGGCCGAGTTCCCGGCGGTGTGACCTTCAGCCGCCGCTCACCGGCGCCAGTGCCGCGACGTCGTCCACCGCCCGGCGGAGCTCACGCGAGGCCGCGCAGTCACCGAGCCGTCGGGTGACCGCATCCGCGATCGACCGGTAGAACCACAGCTTCTCCTGCGGCCCGGCGTTGAAGAGCCCCCACATGTCGTCACCCAGTCGTTCGTGGGCGGCGACCATCGAGCGCAGATTGTGGATCTTGTCCGCCGCCGAGATGAGCAGGCATTCCTCCGAGTCCTCCGCGAGCGCGGCGAGGTACCCCTCCTTGCGCACCCGCCACGGCGGGGTCACCTCACCCGCGGTCTTCTCCTCCGAGACGCCGCGGACGAGCTCGGTGACCCGGTCGCCGAACTCGGCGCTCATGTCATCGGCCGAGTAGACCGACGGCGGGACGTCCTCGAGAACGTCGTGGAGCAGCGCGGCGACCGCCACGTCCCGGTCGTCGGTGAAGTCGGACACGATCATCGCCACCGCCACGGGGTGCGCGATGTAGGGCGTCGGGTCGTCCTTGCGGGTCTGGCCGGCGTGGCAGCGGGCCGCGACCGCGAGCGCGCGGTCGATGGTGGGTGTCCAGGTGAGGGACATGGATGCTCTCCTCTGTGGGAGGGGTCCCGGTGCCGGGCGACGCCACCGGGTCGTGGGACGGGCGCCGGCGACCGGTGGTCCGGCGGCCGGGGAGCGCTGTTCTCCCACACCCCGAGTAGACACCACGGGTACGACAGGTCGGGTGGGTACCGGCCTGTACCGGGTCCGCTGGAACCGACCGGCGGGGTGGGGACGTCGTACCTCATGACCGCGATGCGAGGACGAGATCACGACGACGACGAGGTGAGCAGATGCCCGACGGGACGATCAGAGCCGATGCGGACAGGATCGGGGCCGCCGTCGCGGTGTTCCGCGAGTCCGGTGAGCGAGTCGCGGAAGTGACGTTCCCGCACGTCGCGGCGGGCGTGGCGGCCGCGCTGCCCGGGGGGTCGGCGATCGCCTCAGCCCTGGACCGGGCGTGTGGCGCGGCGGCGGTGTGCGCGACCCGGAGTTCGGGGCGCCTGACCGGGCTGGCGGACTTCGCCGAGCAGGCGCACCGGTTCCTGGAGGCGCGGGACGAGGACTTCGCGGACCTGCTCGCGCAGGTCGCCCCGCGGTGAGTCAGGCCCGTGAGTCCCCGCCCCGGCGAGTCCCCGCCCGGTGGGTCGGGCTGCCGTGGGTCAGAACGTCTTGGCGTCGATGACGAACCGGTAGTGCACGTCCGACCGGACCACGCGGTCATAGGCCTCGTTGATCTTGTCCGCCGAGATGAGCTCGATCTCGGCGGTGATCCCGTGCTCGGCGCAGAAGTCGAGCATCTCCTGGGTCTCGGGGATACCGCCGATCATGGACCCGGTCAGGATCTTGCGCCCGGCGGCGACCGACCCGGCCCGCACCGACATCGGCTCGGTCGGGATCCCGATGTTGACCAGCGCCCCGCGCGGCTTGAGCGTGGCGAGGAACCGGTCCAGCGGCAGGTTCGCGGACACCGTGTTGAGGATGACGTCGAAGGTGCCGCGGAGTTCCCGGAGCGTGGCCTTGCCCTCGTCGCCGGCGGTCGCGTAGTGCTCGACGGCGCCGTACCGCAGCGAGTCGTCCCGCTTGGAGGTTGTCTGCGACAGGACCGTCACCTCGGCGCCCATCGCCACCGCGAGCTTGACACCGACGTGCCCGAGCCCGCCCATGCCGAGCACGGCGACCTTGGTGCCCGGGCCGACGTTCCACTGACGCAGTGGCGAGAACATGGTGATCCCCGCGCACAGCAGCGGCGCCGCCGCGGCCGGGTCGAGTCCGTCCGGAACGGACACCACCATGGGCTCCTCGACCACGATGTGGGTCGAGTACCCGCCCTGGGTGACGGGCCCCTCCGGATGGTCCTCGGGCAGCGGTGAGCCGTAGGTCGCCACAGCCCCGCGCTCGCATTCCTGCTCCTGACCCGCGGTACAGGACGAGCACTCGTGGCAGGCTCCCACCAGGCACCCGACGCCGACGCGATCGCCGACCGTGTACCGGGTGACCTCGGAACCGACCTCTTGGACGATGCCGACGATCTCGTGTCCGGGCGCCACGGGGTAGGCGGTCTGACCCCACTCGCCGCGCACGTGGTGGATGTCGGAATGACAGATGCCGGCGTACTCGATCTCGATGAGCACGTCGGCCGGCCCGGTGTCCCGACGCCGGATGGTGGTCTTCTCCAGAGGCGCGTCCGGTGCGGTGGCGGCGACGGCGGCGACGTCCATGTGATCTCCCTTGGGTCGAGCGGAACGTGAACTGGCTGTTGATCCCGTGTCCCGCCACAGTAGAGGCGATCGCGCCTCGTCCGCCGCGGGCAGGGGGTGGCCGCGGGCGGCGTGATCGCCACCGGCGGGTTGCGCCGCCGACATTGAGCAGACCGAGGCCCCGCTCCGGACCACAGGGAGCGGGGCCGTGTTGCCGTGTCAGATCGACGTCTCGGTGTCAGATCAGCGGATAAAGGGCAACGGAGGCAGCCTGACGCCGGCGGGCAGGGGCAGCTCGAAGTCGCCCATCGAACCGGTCATGAGGACGGCGGTCCCGGCGGTCACCGGTCCGGTGGCACCGCCCGTGGCGCCGGGCGCCGCGCCGCGGCCGTTGGGCGCCTC
>NZ_JAALDZ010000341.1:0-4719 GCF_014145125.1 Dietzia sp. CQ4
GAAGCACAGCTCTCCTAATTGGTGAGCAACACCGAGTTTGAGCGGTAACTCGAACTCTTGACTTTCGATCCCGGTCCACCTGCCAGTGGGCCGGGATCAGTCATTTCAGGGTTGCGGGGTGTTCAACTGTTGGCCGGGCGCGGGCCGGCCACCGCTTCACGCTGAAATTGCCTCCTCATCTGCAGGTGGAACTACGGCCTCGGGCAGGCCAAGATTGATGGCGGCGAGGTCAGCCAAGTATTGAGACATCGAGACGCCTCTAGACCTGGCTTCCACCCGAAGTGCCTCGTACACCTCAGGGGCCATACGGACGGGCACGCGCATGCGCTCGCCGAATGACGGTCGCCCGGGGCCCCGCTGCTTCGTCGCCATGGGAGGAAAACTCCCACACTTGGCGCCACAAATCCTATCGACACGCCTAGGTGAGGTGGAGTTTTTGGCGCCGCCTACGGCTCTGTCGGCGGTCAGCGGCTGCGGCACACCCGCAGCGGTATATCCCGCAAAACCGGCGCCGGTGTATACCGCAACACCAGTATCGGTCTAACGGTGATTACTGATGTACCGCTACCGGTCCAAAGGTATTTCGGGATGTTCGGCGTGGCTAACGCGCTCCTGTGCTGCAGTTTTGGTATCAAGGTGATGACCACAATAGGTACAGCGGTATCGCGGTATAAGAGGATTGAGGTGTAGCGGGTTTTGAAGATTGCGGTAGTTAACACCAAGGGTGGCGTCGGTAAGACGACCACCGCCATTTACCTAGCGACGGTCGCGAGTGCGCAGGGCAAGTCGGCTGAGTTGCTAGACGCGGACCCTCAGGGGTCGGCCACTAGCTGGGCTGAGATTGCGACGGAGGGGAGTGCGCCTTTGCCGTTTCAAGTCTCGCCCGCGAACAAGATCACGCTTTCGCGCGCATCTAGTAGCGACATCACAGTGATCGACACGCCTCCGGGTGCTGCTGACATCATTCAGGCCGCGATCGATGCGGCTGATGTTGTCGTGGTCCCCACTGCGCCGTCTGGGTTGGACCTCCAGCGCGTCTGGCCGACGTTGGAAACTGCTGCACATAAGCCAGCTGGCGTCCTTCTCACGAGCGTTGAGCTCGGCACTAAGCTGCTCGAGCTCACAAAGGAGGCCCTTGAATCGGAAGGGGTGTTCGTATTCGAGAATGTGATTGGGAAGCGACAGGCGATACGCCAGTCATTCGGCACATGTCCAACAAGCTTCTTCGGCTATCGAGATCTGATGGACGAGATCGTTGAGGTGACTAAATGAGTGGCAAATCGGAACCGGTGAGCCGTAGTTTGCGCCCACGGGCCGCAGCTCCCATCCGGCCGGTCTCGGAAACGTTCTCTGCTTCTGAAGCCGCACGTCCGGCCGGTCCTCGGCGTACGAAGACATCTCTAGCGCTTGATGTTGAGGTGTACCGGAGAGCGAAGATCGCGGCCATCCAACAAGGGGAGACCGTGTCTGAGTTTATCGAGGCAGCTATTCGAAACGCACTTCCTGAGTAGTCTCGCCAGAGGTAAAAACCGTCGCCGGTAAAAACGGATCGAGGTATATACCGCTGACGGTGTCGGCCACCGAAGAGATCGTGATTCTCAGGCTGGTAGGCAAGTCCGGTGCGAGCATCGAGCCCGGGCGTCTAGCCGCGCGACGAGCCCGCCCTGTGATGAGGGGGGGTTGGCAACCAGCGTCTGAACTGCGAACTTTCCATGTTCGCGTTCGCCGGCAATTGTGGGTTGAGCCCGACTGGTAGTTGGCCGTGCTGCCGGTCGGGCCGGCCGGAGCTGCTCCTGTTGTTCTGGGTCGCCTTCCCGCTGGCAGAACTCTTGGTGGCCGGGCCGCGTTGCTCCACGGGTGTTCCCGCATATCGGCGCAGTCGGTGACTGGATGATTCTCAATGCCGTTAGTGGGCCGCCCTTGGTGGCGTCGAGACCCTGGGTAACGAGCAGTTCTAGCAGCTTCGGCTTGTCTGCTTAGGCGTTGGATCCTGCCATCGCGAGCCGTGCCGGCTGCGGATTGTCGAAACGCGTCCTATCGGCGTCGGCGAGTGGTGCCTCCTCGAACGCCCGGTGGCGACTTGGCGTGGGACGGAGTCACTTGTAGACGTCGCCGCGGTGGCCGATGCGCAGCACAAGTACGACGAGGGCGTCGTCTTCGATGTCGTAGATGATGCGGTAGTTGCCCACGCGGATTCGGAGTTCGCCGTCGCCTCCGGCGAGCTGAATCGCGCCAGGCGGTCGTGGTGTCACCGCGAGGGCTTCGATGGCGCGGACGATTCGGTTCTGCTCGGTGGGATGAATTTTGCGCAGGGCTTTGGCGGCCGAGGGCTTATAGGAGATCGAATAGGGCATCAGGCAAGCGGGTGCGCAGGTCTACAGGCCCAGTTCCGCCATGAGGTCCTCGTGGGAGATGCTGTCGTCCTCGCGGCGAGCGGCAGCCGCGGCTTCCACGTCGGCCTGATCCTCCAGGGCCTGTAGGGCGCGGTCGAAGAACTCCGGCGAGACGACAACGGCGCGACGACGGCTGCCCCGGCTAAGGATCTCCACCGGCGCCCGCTGCGCGGCATCGAGTAGCTCGCTCTGATGAGCGCGGAAGTTGCTAAGCGTCGTGGTGACCATGCCACCAATAGTACATCTTGTACAACTAGTGGTCCAGTGGCCTGCACGCGACATGGGCGCCGAGTCTGCTTCGAGGCTTCTACCCTGTGGGTTTGACGTAATCCGACATTATCGCACTTCCACGCGCAGGCCGGAGCCCCGTAGGGAACGCGTGGCTGCGCCCGCGTGGTCAAGCCAGGCAGGTCCTGGTCATACGGTCCGAACTGGTGCGGTGGTGTTGCGCTCGATGGTCAGGAGTTCTAGCAGTTCGTCCTCGGTCACGACTTCGATCGGCTGTCCCTTGGCCCGCAGTTCGAGGGCTTTGCGGGCTTTGCCGGTCTGAAATTCCGCGAGGTCGTCGCCGCGGAAACCATCGCCGATCACCAACACGGTGGTTTTCCGCGTCAATCCTTTGGCGGGTGTGGCTCCGACGCGTGCGACCGCGTCACAGGCGTCTTGCCTGGTCATGCTGCCCAAGCCTCCAGTGAAGACCACAACCTGACCGTAGAGGGGATGCTCGGGATCGGCGTCGACGGACGCCTCGGGAATGACTAATGGGCCGCGAGCAGCGTGACTGGGGGAGCGGACAGCGCGAGCCTGCCTGCATGGGTCCCAGCCGCCGGCAAAGAGACGACCGAGGTTCACCGTCAGCGCGGCGGTCAGGTGCGTCAGGTCTGCACACTCGTTGCGGTCGGCGAGCGCGAGCAGGACACCGGCGCACGTGCGGGCATCCGCCGCGGCGTCGTGATGGCGCTCAAGCGGCACGCCCAGGTGAGAAGCCACGATCGGCAGTCGGTAGGACACCAGGTCCAAGGCCTGCCGGGCCATGACGAGTGTGCAGCCGTAGGTCCACTCCGGCCACGGGTGTCCAGAGGTCTCGCATGCGTAGCGCACCACGCTGGTGTCGAAGGAGGCGTTGTGCGCCACGACGGTGTGCCCGTCGAGGTACTGCGAGATTTCGGGCCACAGTTCACCGAACCGGGGCTTGTGCTGGACCATCTCCGGGGTGATGCCGTGGATGGAAACATTGCGGGCAAAGAACTCGTCGTGCCCCTCGGGGGGACGGATCAGCCAGCTACGTTCGTCGGTGACGACGCCGTTAGTGACCACTGTCGCGCCAAGCGAGCAGATGCTGGCACGGCTGGAGTTGGCAGTTTCGGTGTCGAAGGCGACGAAGGTCATCTCGGAGCTCATCGGCCACCCACCGGCAGAGGCCGAGCAGTCGGACTGGAATCATCGTTGAGGTAGTACCTGAACTGTCGAGGATGACTCTTCGGCAATCCTGGGTCTCGAGGCAGTGGGTAGGCCGCTGTGAGACGAATCGATTCCAGCTTGCCCCACCCGGTGGCCAGGTCTTTGACAGTGACTCCGAGAGCGAAAGCTGCGCGCCCCTGGCCTTCCCGTGAGGCCTGCGGGTTAGGGGTCCGGGTGGTGAGCGATGCCAGGTCGGGCCAGCGTGGTTCGGTCAGGGCGCCCAGTCCTTGCCGCTCAGGCGATTCGAGAACCGCGGTGAACCGGTTCTTCAGCTCGGCGATCTCGGCCTCAACTTTGCTAACAGTGTCGTCCACGGTGAAGTAGCCGACGATCTCTGCCTGGTCCACGTCAGGCATCGGGTCGTCCGTCGTCTTGACCACGAGCCGGCCCGCAAGAAGCCTCTGGAGTAGCTCACGGTCGTTGCGTTCAACCGTCCAGCCGCCGAGCTGGCGGGGCAAGTCAGCGGCGCCGTTGACGTCGATGAGGCAGATGTAGAAGCGATCTGCCGACAGCTCGACACATGCGACGGGCGGGAGGTAGTCCATGCGTCCCCTTGAGGTTCCGGAGGGGTGTTCACATGGAAATTTACCGCTCAGCGTATCCGCGATGGCGGGTTTCTAAATTTCTTCGAAGAAGTCCTCGTCGATGCGATGCAGCACGACGGTGTGCAATTCCTGTACTCCGACGCCGTACTGGACCAGGAGGCGGGCCAGTCGAGCTCCGTCGATGAGTTCGATGCGGGCGTTGATTCGCTCGGCTTCTAGTAGGGCTCCGCGGGTGAACGACGAGGTGGTGATGAAGACGCCTCGATCGCCTTGTTTGCCTAGGGCGTGTCTCCCAATTGGCGTAGCCAGGTGAGAATTGC
>NZ_JAALDZ010000342.1:0-3436 GCF_014145125.1 Dietzia sp. CQ4
CGCGGCGGCCGCGACCGGGTGGCCCGGCGCCCCCCGCCCGGTGGCGGCGATCGACCTGTTGCCGGAGCGGGTCCTGGGCGGTGACCGCGGGGCGGCGGGGATGCTGGTGGAGCGGATCGTCACCCCGCTCCGGGGCGCCGATCCGTCCCTGGAGGAGACCCTGAGGGCCTACCTGGACTCGGGTGGTCACGTGGAGGCGTGTGCGCGCGGGTTGTATGTCCATCCCAACACCGTGCGGTATCGCCTCAAACGAGTGAGCCAGATCACCGAGTTCGACCCGCTTGACGCGAGGGAGGCTTTTGTCCTCCGGATAGCCCTCGTCCTCGGCAAGTTCGCCGAACGAAGCCCTCAGGACAGCTAAACAATCACTCTCGTCACACCCTGTAACGAAAACTCCACTCACAGAGATGTCGACCCACTCAACACCGGATTTGTGGGAACCCCACAAAATCCGGCCGGTGTTTCTGGTTACGAGAACATCATCCGAGGGAGGGCAACACGTGTTGTCTGATACTCGTGCTTTGCCTCACCGCCCCCGGACAAGGGTCCCAGAAAGCCGGAATGCTCGCGCCATGGCTCGAGCTACCCGGCGCCTCGGCCCGCCTCGACGAGTGGTCCGCCTCGAGTGGACTCGATCTCGAACGCCTGGGCACCACCGCGACCCTGCAGGAGATCACCGACACCGCGGTCACCCAACCGCTGGTGGTCGCCTCCGCGTTGCTCGGAACCGCAGAGCTCCGTCGACGGGGCCAGGTGCCCGCCGACACGATCGTCGCCGGGCACTCCATCGGTGAGGTCGCGGCGCTCGCGATCGCCGGTGTGGTCTCGGAGGCGGACGCGCTCCGCCTGGCGTCGGTCCGGGGCGCCGCGATGTCACGGGCCTGTGCCGACCGGCCGACCGGGATGATCGCCGTCCTGGGAGGGGTCGAGGCCGACGTCCTGCTCGCCCTGGAGAACGCCGGCCTGGAACCCGCCAACCGCAACGGCGCCGGGCAGATCGTGGCCGCCGGCCCGCTCGAAGCGTGTGACGCGCTCGAGCAGAACCCTCCGAGCCGCGCCCGCCTGCGCCGCCTCGACGTGGCCGGGGCGTTCCACACGCGGCACATGGGGTCCGCCGTCGAGAGGTTCCGCGCCCTCGCGGACACGATCGAGGTCCGGGATCCCGAGCTGACCCTGCTCTCGAACGCCGACGGCATGGTCGTCACCTCGGGCAGGGACGCCGTGGACCGCGTGATCTCACAGATCACCCATCCGGTCCGCTGGGACCTGTGCACGCAGACCATGCTCAAGCTCGGCGTGGACGCGTTCGTCGAGCTCCCCCCGTCCGGGGCGCTCGTCGGCCTGGCCAAGCGCATGATGCGCGAGGTGCCCCGGCACGGCGTCACCACGCCCGAGGACCTGGAGGACGCGCTCGACGCCGTCCCCGCACTCAGCGGCGCGTAGACCACCCCCACGAACCCGCGGTCGCCGGCCTCGCCCGGCGGTCGCGTCATGACGACCCCGCCGTGCCCGACCGGGCGCGACGACACCACCAGAAAGGACACCACATGGCACGCACCGAGGCCGAGATCATCTCCGGACTTGCGGAGATCGTCGAGGAGGTCACCGGAATCGAGCCCTCCGAGGTGACCCCGGAGAAGTCCTTCGTGGACGATCTGGACATCGATTCGCTCTCCATGGTGGAGATCGCGGTCCAGACGGAGGACCGCTACGGGGTGGAGATCCCGGACGAGGACCTCGCCAAGTTGCGTACTGTGCAGGATGCGGTCGACTACATCCAGAAGATCGACCAGAGCTGACACCACGTCCCGGAGCACGGGGCGGGGACGCGTTCAGGGCCGAAGGTGCGGTCGGTGCACCAGACGAGCCCGCGTCTCCACCCCACGTCCGGGACCCGACACACGAGAGCACCCCGCGTCACGCGGGGTGACGGGCGGAAGGCGCGATCAGGGACGGGGGTCCCGGATCGCTCGCCTCCCCCACACCAGCCAGTCCGGGGGTCCATAAGGAGCGCACCCTCCCATCCGGGAGGTGCGCCGCGGAAAGGACTGCATTCGATGACCATCACGAGCACCGTGGACCAGAACACCCAGATCGACCCGCGCGACCCCGTCGCCCGGCTCGAGAACCTCTTCGATCCGGCATCACTGGAGTTCCTCACGGAACCCGACGCGTCGGGCGCGCTCGCCGCGCGGGGCCTGATCGACGGCGAACCCACGATCGCCTATGCCACCGACGCCACCGTCATGGGTGGCGCGATGGGCCTGGACGGGTGCCGTCACATCGTCCACGCGATCGACACCGCCATCGACGAGCACCTGCCCGTCGTGGGCGTGTGGCACTCGGGAGGGGCACGACTCGCCGAGGGCGTCGAGGCGCTGCACGCCGTCGGCCTGGTCTTCGAGGCCATGGTCCGCGCCTCGGGCCACGTGCCCCAGATCTCGGTCGTGCTCGGGCCCGCCGCCGGCGGTGCCGCGTACGGCCCCGCGCTCACGGACGTCGTGATCATGGCGCCGGCGGGCAAGATCTTCGTCACCGGACCCGACGTGGTCCGCTCCGTCACCGGGGAACAGGTGGACATGGAGGGCCTCGGCGGCCAGGACGTCCACCACCGCAAGTCCGGCGTGTGTCACATCGCCGCCTCTGACGAGCGGGACGCTCTGCACCGCGCGAGGCGGCTGGTGAACCTCCTGTCCGCGCAGGGTGAGTTCGATCTGCGGGCGCTCGAGGGCGACCACACGGATCTGGCGGGGTTGCTCCCGGAGTCACCCAAGCGTGCCTACGACGTGCGTCCCCTCGTCCACGGCATCCTCGACTCGTCCGAGTTGGACGGGAGCACGACCTTCGAGGAGCTCCAGGCCAAGTGGGCGCCCAGCATCGTGGTGGGCTTCGGCAGGATGTCGGGCCGCACGGTCGGCGTGATCGCCAACAACCCGCTCCGCCTGGGGGGTTGCCTCAACTCCGAGTCGGCCGAGAAGGCCTCCCGGTTCGTCCGCCTGTGCAACGCGTTCGGCGTACCGCTCCTCGTCGTCGTCGACGTCCCCGGTTACCTCCCCGGGGTCTCCCAGGAGTGGGAGGGCGTCGTCCGGCGTGGCGCCAAACTGCTGCACGCCTTCGCGGAGGCGTCCGTCGCCCGCGTCACGCTGGTCACCCGCAAGATCTACGGCGGGGCCTACATCGCCATGAACTCGCGCGCGCTGGGCGCCTCCGCCGTGTTCGCGTGGCCCGATGCGGAGGTGGCCGTGATGGGCGCCAAGGCGGCGGTGGGCATCCTGCACAAGCGCACGCTCGCAGCGGCGCCGGAGGACGAGCGCGAGGCCCTGCACGAGCGGCTGGCCGACGAGCACGCCGCGATCGCCGGTGGCGTCGGCCGGGCGGTCTCCATCGGTGTGGTCGACGAGGTCATCGAACCGACCGACACGCGTCGCCGCCTCGC
>NZ_JAALDZ010000343.1:0-2678 GCF_014145125.1 Dietzia sp. CQ4
TCATTGACCAGGTCCCACCCCAGTCCGAGTGCCTTGGCCACCGCTGAGTATTCGCTGCTCTGAGCGCCAGTCGTATTGGGCTTGGGAGCCGGTCGCTGCTTGACGCACTGGACGCCGTCGGAGCCATCGTTATTCTGCTTCGGAGCCACCTTCTTAGGCTCCTTCCGCCGGGTGTAACGGGCGCCTGGCGGAAGGAGCAGTTCCCAATGGTAAGGAAGATCAAGGCGAAACTCGTCTTGCAGCTACGGGCCGAGGGGTTGTCGGGCAGGGCGATCGCCGCCTCGCAGCAGATCTCGCGCAACAGCGTGGCATCGGTGCTGGAGGCCGCCGATGCGGCCGGAGTGCGGTGGGACGACATCGCCGACCTGCCCGACGCCGAGGTGTACTCACTTCTGTTCCCCGGCCGCAGCGAACACCAGAGCGTGTTCGCCGAGCCCGACTGGGCCCAGGTGCACCGCGAGATGGCCCGGGTCGGCGTCACGATGAAGCTGCTGCACGGCGAGTACACCGACCAGTGCGCCCACTCGGGCACCCCGGCGATGGGTTACGACAGGTTCTGCAAGTCCTACCAACAGCATGTGCTGGTCACCGGGTTGGCCTCCCGCGTGGGGCACAAGGCCGGCCAGACGGTCGAGGTCGACTGGTCTGGGCCCACGATGGAGCTGCTCGACCCGGCGACGGGAGAGTCGAGGCGGGTCTATTTGTTCGTGGCCTGCCTGCCGTTCAGCCGGTTCGCCTTCGTGGAACCCACGCTGGACATGAAGCAGGACACGTGGCTTCGTGCGCACGTGGCGATGTTCGAGCACTTCTCGGGCTCGGTACCGCGGATCGCTTGCGACAACCTCAAGACGGGCGTGATCAAGCACCCTCGGGAGGGTGAGATCGTGCTTAACGACGCCTACCGCCAGATGGCCGCCCACTACTCGGCCGCTGTGCTGCCGGGCCGAGTACGGCGCCCGAAAGACAAGGCCAGCGTGGAAAATACGGTGGCTCACGTGGCCACCTGGATCATCGCCGCTCTTCGGGACCGGAAGTTCCACGCACTGGCGGAACTCAAGGCCACCATCGCCGCACAGCTCTCGGCCTACAACGCCGAGCCGTTCCAGAAGCGTGCCGGCTCGCGGGCCAGCGTGTTCGAGTCCGAGGAGAAGTCGCTACTGCGGCCGCTGCCAGCCACCGCGTACGAGATCAGCCGCTGGATGTATGGGCGCCGGGTCGGGCGCAACGGGCACGTGGCCTGGGCCCGCAACTACTACTCGGCGCCGTATCCGCACGTGGGCGCCAAGGTCGACCTGCGGATCACGGACACGATGTTGGAGGTCTACCGCGGCCAGCAGCGCCTGACCAGCCACCTGCTGCTGCCCGAGACGGTGGTCAACGAGTACCGCACCAACGACGCCGACCTGCCGGCCGGGCCGAAGTACCAGCAATGGGACCAGCCCAGGACCAGGGAATGGGCCGAGCGAGTCGGCGCCTCGGCGGTGATCGTGGTGGACCGGATCTTCGAATCCGTCCCGGTCGCCGAACAGGGATTGAACCCAGCACTGGCGGTACTGCGACTGACTCGTCGCTACTCGGCCGAGCGAGTGGAGGCGGCCTGCCGGATCGCGTTGGCCGGCCCGATCCGCTCCCCGCGGTATGCGCACCTGCGACCGATCCTGGAGACCGGACAAGACAAACCCGCAGCGCCCACCGGCAGAGCCGCCGAGCAACCGCCCGAGGAGACCGGCGGATATGTGCGCGGGGCCGACTACTACGCGGCGGGCGGCGCCCGATGACCCGGATCGATTCGGAGACCAAACGCAAGCTTCGCGAGATGGGCGCCACCGCCATGCTGGAGGCGCTCGAGGCCCGCGACGAGACTCTCGTGATCGGTCTCGGGTTCGAGGACCAGGTCAGGCTCATCGTGGACGAGGCCCACTCCGCCTTCACCCACGCGAAAGTGGAAGGGCTGATCCGGCGAGCTGGGCTGCGCTACCCGGGTGCCGATCTACGCCGGCTCGACCTTCTCGCCGAACGAGGTCTCGATCAGGGTGTGATCGCCCAGCTCGGAAGCTGCTCGTTCATCGAGCGCCAACAGAACGTGGTGTTCCAGGGCTTCACCGGCTCCGGGAAGTCCTACCTCGGGTGCGCGTTGGCGAAACAGGCTTGCCAGCACCGGATCCGGGCGCACTACATCCGGATGCCGGACCTCGCTGAGGCCTGGGCGTTGGCCAGGGACAAGCCCCGCGGCACGACCACGTTCCTGAAGAAGTACGCCGCCTTCACCCTGCTGGTCGTCGACGAGTGGCTCCTCGACCCGCCGGATGAGAGCATGCGCAGCATGCTGCTGGAGCTCCTCGAGCGCCGCTACGGACACACCTCGACCGTGTTCTGCACGCAGTACGCGCAGAAGGACTGGCACCAACGCCTCGGCTCAGGGGTTCACGCCGACGCGATCATGGACCGCATCGTCCACAACACAATCTGGATAGAGACCGGCAGCTACAACATGCGCGAACACGCCGCCATGAACGAGCGCTAAACCCGACGCCTGAGAGCCGGTGGCTCCAACCCCATCGGCCACCGGCTCTCAACGGCAATAACGGTGGCTCCGAACCTCAATATCCGGTGGCTCTCAAACCTCCGAATACTCACCGCGGACACGCTGGTGCGATCGACCGCCAGGCGCTGCAGGA
>NZ_JAALDZ010000344.1:0-2123 GCF_014145125.1 Dietzia sp. CQ4
CCCGGCGCGCACCCGCCCCCGGGCGCGGTCGGCGCCACGCGACCCCCTCCCGCCCGCTGGGCTCGCGAATCGCCCGCACCCTCGCCGCTCTGGCATCCGTGTTCTGCCTCCTGGTGACCGGCGTGGGCTGGTCGCTGTTCAACGGTCTGAGCTCCGACCTGTCCTCCGCCGGAGGCCTCGACGTGGGGGACGGCGGGCTCGACGGCGCCGTCGACATCCTCCTGGTGGGGACGGACAACCGCACCGACGCCCAGGGCAACGCGCTCAGCCAGGAGGAACTCGCCACCGTCCGGACCGGCGAGGACGAGGGCGAGAACACGGACACGATCCTGCTCATCCGGATCCCGGAGGACGGGAGCTCGGCCACCGCGATCTCGATCCCCCGGGACGTCTACGTGGAGACCCGGGACATCGGGGGCAGCAAGATCAACGGTGTCTACGCCGGATACAAGCAGACGTACCTCGACGAGGCCGTGGCGAACGACCCCGACGGTGCGCTCACCGAGCAGGACCAACGCGACGCCGTCCAGGCCGGCCGCAACGGGCTGATCAACACCGTCCGCGATCTCACCGGCGTGCAGGCCGACCACTACGCCGAGATCGGGTTGCTGGGATTCGTCCTGCTCACCGACGCCGTCGGTGGCGTGCCGGTGTGCCTGAACGAGGACGTCGACGAACCGCTGTCCGGCGCGAACTTCCGGGCCGGGGTCCAGACCGTGTCCGGCTCCGACGCCCTGAGCTTCGTGCGTCAGCGGCACGACCTGCCCGCGGGCGACCTCGACCGGATCGTCCGCCAGCAGGCGTTCATGTCCCAGCTGGTCAAGAAGACCCTGTCCGCCGGCACCCTCGCGGACCCGACGAAGCTCGGAGCGCTCGTCGACGCGGCCCGACGGTCGTTCGTCATCGACGAGAACTGGGACTTCGTGGACTTCGCGATGAAGCTCCAGGACATCAGCGGCGGGAACGTGCGGTTCGAGACCATCCCGGTCACGAGCATCGACTCCTTCACCGAATGGGGCGAGTCCATCGTCACCGTCGACCCCGACCAGGTCGCGGAGTTCGTCGGCGGATTCGCCAGTACCGACGACGTGGAGGAGGAACAGGAGCAGACCGGCACCCCGGGGGTGGACCCCGCCGCCGTGACCGTCTCGGTGGTCAACACCACCGCGATCGACGGTCTGGCGGCCCGGGTCTCCGGTTCCCTGTCCGAACTCGGGTACGCCGTCGGGGACCTGCTCACCGATCCGGCAGCGGCGTACACCTCCCACGTCGCCGCCGGTTCGGCCGACGACCCCTCGGCGTTCGCGGTCTCCGACGCGCTGGGCGGGTTGCCCGTCCAGGTGGATCCCGCGGTGCCCCCCGGGGCGGTCCGCGTGGTCCTGGCGGAGGACTACAGCGGTCCCACGGGGGACGCCTCCGCGACCGAGTCCTACTCCCCCGAGACCACCACCTACGCCCCGTTGCCACCGTCGATCGCGCAGCGTCCGACCTTCGACGCCGGTGGTTCGGACGTCCCCTGTGTGAACTGACCGAGCCGCACCCGACCGACCGTCCGGAGGACGACCCGTGAACACCGCCGCAGACACCGTGCTCCAGCCGCTCCTCGCAGCGGACCCGGGCGCGCCGCTGGTCACGCACTACGACCTCGGAGCACCGTCCCGGATCGAGCTGTCCGTGACCTCCACCGCCAACTGGGCCGCCAAGATCGCCGGGCTCCTGCGGGACGAGGTGGGCGTGGCCCCGGGTGACGTCGTGGTGTGCGACCTGCCGGCCCACTGGCTCACAGCCGGGGTGCTCCTGGGCGTCTGGTGGGCGGGGGCCGAGGTGCGGACCGGGCCGGCCGACGACGCCGTGGCGGTGATCACCACCGCCGACCGCCTGGAACGCCACCCGACCGATGTCGAGACGCTCCTCATGACCACCGACCCGATGGGCCGCCCGCTGGCCGCGGTCGGCGTGGACGTCCCCCCGGGCGTCGTCGACCTGGCCGAGTCGTGCCGGATCCACCCGGACGCGTTCGTCCCGTCCGGGCAGGGTGAGTCCGCCCTGGACGGGCGGTCGGTCGAGCAGCTGGCGGACCCGGCGCTGGCCGGCCGGGCGCTCGTCGCCGGCCGCGAGCGGGA
>NZ_JAALDZ010000345.1:0-6385 GCF_014145125.1 Dietzia sp. CQ4
GGGGACGGGGCGGGGGCGCAGGCGAACCTGGACACCGCCGCGACCTCGGGGCGTCCGTCGACCCGTTGCCATCCCACCACCGCGTCGACCAGACCGTGCGGGAGCGCGTCCCCGTACAGGGCGACCGCGTCGAGCTCCCAGACCCGGGCGCCGATGCCCGCGCCGCGCAGCTGGTCCGCGATGGTGAACGCCGCGGTGAGCGCCCGGTCGTCCTCGGCCTCCACCCCGAGCGTCACGCTCAGCGGGTCGTCGTCGCGCTCCCATCGCGCCCCGGTGCGGGTGAACCCCGCGTCGCGGAGCGCGCGCTCCACGGCGGCCCCGTCGCCGGTCGTGGTGCTGGCGGACCCCGGCGGGAACGGGTAGGTCGTGACGGCCGGGTCGGACTGTCCGGTGACGATCCGACCGACCACCTCGGGGTCCACCGCCGCCGTGAGGCCGCGCCGCACTTCCGGGTCGCGGACCGCCGGGGCGACGGTGTTGAAGCCCAGTTCGAGTTGGGCCGAGGAGTCGACGGTCACGGCGCGGACCCCGTGGACGGTGGCCGAGACGTCCGCGGCCAACGGTGTCGCCGAGACCATCGCGAGTGATCCCGGTCCTCCACGCAACGCCGCGCCGAGTTGTCCGGCCCCTGTCGCCCGCCGCACGAGGATCTGATCGAGTTCCGGCGCGCGCGCCCAGTACCGGTCGTTGCGTACGAACTCGATCTCGCCCCGACCGATGTCGGCGAACCGGATCATGAACGGTCCCGCGCTCATCACGGGGAGGCTGGACATCGCGCCCTGGAAACCGTCCGGGGCGTTCTTGAGGATGTGCCCGGGCAGCAGGTCGGCGAACAGCGTCCGCCACTGCGTCGGTGGGGAGTCGAACACCACGTCGACGACCTTGCCCCCGGCGCCGGACCGCACCTCGACGATCTGCTCGTACCCGGCGGGGTCGACCACTCCGGGCTGGGTCGTCATCTGCCGCCACAGGTACTCGAAGTCCTCGGCCGCGACCGGCACCCCGTCGGTCCACTGGGCCAGCGGGTCGATCGTGTAGCGGATTGTCCGCGGGCTCCCCGGCAGGGGCTCGGCGGACACGAGGAGGTCGCGGTTGAGCACCGGCTCACCGCCCGGCCCGGGGACGAACGCGCTCGGGAGCAGCAGGGAGGCGACCAGGTCCGTGTCGACTCCCTGATCGGCCAGGAGATGCGGGTTGAAGCCCGGGTCGACGCGGTCGAGGGCCAGCAGGACCCCGCCACTGGACAGGTTGACGGACTCCCCGTCGGTACGCTCCTCCCCCACCACGGTGGGCGGAGGCGGATCGGCCACACACCCTGTGACGACGACGAGGGAGAGCACGGCTGCCAGAACGCTCGTGCCGCGCCGACGAACTGATGCCCCCCTCGTCGCCACCAGGGTCCTCGTCAGTTGACCGACTGCTGCTCGCGCGACTTGGACTTGCTGCGGGCCTTGGCCCGCTCATTGGCGGTGAGCAGCACCTTGCGCACGCGGATCGCCTCCGGTCCGACCTCCACGCACTCGTCGCCGGCGCAGAACTCCATGGCCTCCTCCAGCGAGAGGTTGCGGGCCCTCTGCAGGGTCTCGGTCGTATCGGAGGAGGCCGCTCGCATGTTGGTGAACTTCTTCTCCTTGGTGATGTTGACGTCCATGTCCTCGGATCGCGGGTTCTCGCCCACGACGACGCCCTCGTACACCTCGGAACCGGGCTCGATGAAGAAGTCGCCGCGGTCGGCCAGGCTGAGCAGCGCGAACGCGGTGGCCTTGCCGGCACGGTCGGCAACCAGTGAACCGGTGTGCCGCGAGCGGATCTCTCCGACCCAGGGCTCGTAGCCGGCCGACTCGGAGTTGGCGATCCCGGCGCCGCGCGTCTCGGTCATGAAGGTCGTGCGGAAGCCGATCAGCCCCCGGGCGGGCACCCGGAACTCCATCCGGACCCATCCGGATCCGTGGTTGCCCATCTGCTCCATGCGCCCCTTGCGGGCCGCCATGAGCTGGGTGACCGCGCCGAGGTACTCCTCGGGCACGTCGATGGTCATGTGCTCCATCGGCTCGTGGACCTTGCCGTCGACGACCCGGGTCACGACCTGCGGCTTGCCCACGGTGAGCTCGAAGCCCTCCCGGCGCATGGTCTCGACGAGGATGGACAGCGCCATCTCGCCGCGGCCCTGGACCTCCCAGTCGTCGGGGCGCGCGGTGTCGAGGACCTTGAGCGAGACGTTGCCCACGAGCTCCTGGTCGAGACGCGCCTTGACCATCCGCGCGGTGAGCTTGGTACCGCCGTTGCGGCCGGCGAGCGGGGAGGTGTTGACGCCGATGGTCATCGAGATCGCCGGCTCGTCGACGGTGATCGCGGGCAGCGCCACCGGGTTCTCCGGATCCGCGAGGGTGTCGCCGATCATGATGTCGCTGATCCCGGCCACCGCGACGATGTCGCCGGCCACGGCCTCGTCGGTGGGCATCCGCTCGACACCCTTGGTCGCGAGGAGTTCCGAGATCCGCACGGACTTGGTCTCCTGACCGCCGTCGGGAAGGTTGTGGATCCACGCCACCTGCTGACCCTTGCGGAGACGGCCGTTGTGGATACGGACCAGACCGATACGACCGAGGAAGTTGGACGCGTCCAGGTTGGTCACGTGGGCCTGCAGCGGCGCGTCGGCGTCACCGCGGGGCGCGGGGATCACGTCGTACAGGAGCGTGAAGAGCTCGTCGAGGTTCTCCCCGGCCGGTTCCTGGCCGTTGGCCGGCTGCGTGGTCGAGGCCTTACCGGCGCGACCGGAGGCGAACACCACGGGCAGTTCGAGCGCGCGCTCGGCCGCGGCCTGGGCGTCCGGGTCCTCGAGATCGGAGGCGAGTCCGATGAGGAGGTCCTGGGCGTCCTCGACGACCTCGTCGATGCGGGCGTCCGGACGGTCGGTCTTGTTGACGACGATGATGACCGGCAGGGATGCCGCCAGCGCCTTCCGCAGGACGAACCGCGTCTGCGGCAGCGGGCCCTCCGAGGAGTCGATGAGCAGGACGACGCCGTCGACCATGTTGAGGCCGCGCTCCACCTCGCCGCCGAAGTCGGCGTGGCCGGGGGTGTCGATGATGTTGAAGACGAGGTCGGCGCCGCCCGACCCTGCGCCGAGACGCCGCACCGACGTGTTCTTGGCCAGGATCGTGATGCCCTTCTCGCGCTCGAGGTCACCCGAGTCCATGACCCGGTCCACGAGCTCCGCGCGTTCGTCGAACGCTCCGGACTGGCGCAGCATCGCGTCGACGAGTGTCGTCTTACCATGGTCGACGTGCGCGACGATGGCGACGTTGCGGAACTCGGTCAGGGCCATACGGTGGGTTCTCCCTCAGAGGCTTTCGGCGCCACGGGCGACTCTGTGGCCGCCGGGCGCGTGGTGGGAATCTGCGGGACTCCCGCGTGATCCACAAGCGCGTCCGGTCGAGCGCGCGTGCGTGACCACATTACCCGCATCGGCCTCCGGACAGTCATCCCGAGCGGGCGACGCCACACCCGCGGCGGCGACTGTTATTTACATCACAAGTATCTTCTGCCACACTGGCCACAGACGCCACAGCAACCGGGCCTCCGGTATCCACACCTGTAAACGTTGTGAGAACATCGAGCCGTCGATTGGTCGGCCCGCCGACCGGTCCGTCCGCCTCATCCGAAGAATGGACTCGCCAGTGACCCGCCACTCGCTCAGGAACTCGTTCAGGACTCTAGGTCTCGGTGCAGTCGCCGCCATGGCCGTGTCGCTCGCCGTCCCCGCCTCCGCGAGCGCCCAGTCGCTGGACGAGCTGGGCCGCCCGACCGAGCCGGTGCTGCAGGCCATCGAGAACCTCTCCGAGCAGCAGTGGATCCCCGAGGAGACCCGGGGCACCATCGCCCGGCTGGTGGGCTTCTTCCGCGGGTCCGGCGAGCCGGGCACCCCGCTGCCCGAGAACGGTCCGGTGATCGCGCAGTTCGCCTACCCGACCATCATGCAGAACTGCATCGACGGGGAACAGACCGCGGTCGGGGCCGCCACCGCCGTGCCGGGGCCCGCCGGCCTGCCCCTGCCCGGCATCCCGGGCGGCCACCTCGGCTTCATCTTCACCGCCCTCGGCACCGAGGGCGTCGCACCCCAGCAGGTGCAGCCCATGACCGTGGACTGGTTCAACATCAACAACGGTCGCCGCGGCACCACCGTGCTCAGCTACAACGGGATCAACGCGGGCGGACCGGCGACCCTCAACGGTGTCGCCGACACCGGCCCGGGGCAGGTGCTGATGCTCCTGCAGGGCGGCGTCACCACCACCCTCGCCGGCGGCGGGACCTCCAATTGTGTCTCACTGCCGCTGGTGGGTTCCGCGTTCGTCCCGTGATCAGCGACGGCGTGGGGTCCGACCGGCCCCACCCCGACATGAGCAAGGCCCGTCTCGCCCTCGGCGACGGCGGGCCTCTCGTCGTTCTGACGGGTGCCGGGATGAGTGCGGAGAGCGGGGTGCCCACCTTCCGGGACTCCCGGACGGGACTGTGGGCACGCCACGACCCCGCCGACCTCGCGACCCCGGAGGCCTGGGACCGCGACCGGGACTCCGTGTGGGCCTGGTATCGCTGGCGCGAGCACCTCGTCGGATGCGCCGAGCCGAATGCCGGTCATCTCGCGATCGCCCGCGCCGCCCGGGACCGCGGCGTGACGGTGGTGACCCAGAACGTCGACGACCTGCACGAGCGCGCGGGTTCCGCCGGGGTGCACCATCTCCACGGCAGCCTCTTCGCACACCGGTGTGACGAGTGTGGGGCCCCGATGGAGGTGGGGCCGCCGCCGGCGGACCCCGTGGACCGGCTCGCGCCGCCCGACTGCCCGCGGTGCGGCGGACGGGCCAGACCGGGAGTGGTCTGGTTCGGAGAGATGCTCCCCCGGCAGCCCTGGGACGCCGCGGTGTCCGCGATCTCCGCCGCGACCGCGGTCCTGGTCGTCGGCACCTCCGGTCTCGTCCATCCCGCCGCGTCGCTCCCCGGCATCGCCGTCGACCTCGGGATCCCGGTCGTCGAGGTCAACCCCGATCCCTCCGGCCTCACGGACGGGGTGACGGTCCACCTCCGTGACACCGCCGCGGCGGTTCTCCCGACTCTCCTGGCGCCCTGACCGAGGCTCACCTCGCCGGGACCGCTTGACAGGTCGCGGAACCGGCGCGGCGGGACCCCGGCAGCGCTAGCGTGTGCTCAGCGGAAACACTCACCACCACGTTCCCGCCTCCCCCGATCCCGGGGAGTACACCACCGGAGGTCAATCCATGTCCGACTCGTCCCCGCGCACCCCGTCCGCACCGTCCCCCGGCACCCCGTCCGACACGTCCCCCGGCACCCCGTCCGGGACGGCGGTGATCGCGGCCGAGGTGATCGGCACCTTCTGGCTGGTACTGGGAGGGTGCGGCACGGCGGTGTTCGCCGCCGTCCAGGTCGCCACCGCAGACACCGGAGACGTCCCCGTGGGCGTCGGCTACCTCGGTGTCTCCCTGGCCTTCGGCCTGACCGTCCTGACCGGCGTGTACGCGCTCGGCCACATCTCCGGCGGCCACTTCAACCCGGCCGTCACCGTCGGCGCCGCCATCGCCGGGCGCCTCCCCTGGGCCAAGGCCCCCGTATACATCGTCAGCCAGGTCGTCGGCGGTCTGGTCGCGGGTGCACTGATCCTCGTCGTGGCCAAGGGCAAGGACGGATTCGAGGCGACCGGCCACATGGCCGCCAACGGCTTCGGCGCCAACTCCCCGGACGGGTACGGCCTGCTCTCGGCCCTGATCATCGAGGTCGTGCTGACCGCGATCTTCATCTGGGTGATCCTCGGAGCCACCGATCGCCGCGCCCCCGCCGGCTTCGCACCCCTGGCGATCGGGCTGACGCTGACGTTGATCCACCTCATCTCGATACCCATCACCAACACCTCGGTGAACCCGGCCCGCTCGACCGCCGTGGCCTTCTTCAACGGCGACGGGGCCGTCGGTCAGCTGTGGCTCTTCTGGGTGGCCCCGATCCTCGGCGCGCTCATCGCCGGCGCCCTGTACGGTCCCCTGTTCGGCGAGCGGGTGAAGAACGCCCGGGTCACCACCGGCGCCGCCGCCTGACCACCCGGGAATGACTGCAGGGCCCGCGGGATCATCTCCCGCGGGCCCTGCAGTCGGTCCGACGTACCGGGGGTCAGCGCCCCTGCTCGTCCCGTCGGTTCCGTCCCAACACCTTGTCCACGACGCCCGGCTCCCGGTCCGGGTGGGCGGCCGGATCGACGTCGTCCGGGTGACGCCCCGTCCGGTCGTGGATGCCGGTGTCATGGGTGCCGGTGTCATGGGTGCCGAGACCCTGGGACCCGTCAGACCTGGAGTGCCGGCCACCGGCGTCCGCGGTGTCG
>NZ_JAALDZ010000346.1:0-17135 GCF_014145125.1 Dietzia sp. CQ4
CGGGCGGCGGCGATCACCGTCGCGCCCGCCGCCGCGAGGGTGCGGGCGAAGCCCTCCCCGAGTCCGGAGGACGCGCCGGTCACGACCGCGACCCGCCCGGTGAGGTCGAAGAGCTCGGTCGGGTTCGACATCAGTAGACCGCCGTCCGTCCGCCGTCCACGGGGATCAGCGCGCCCGTGGTGTAGCCGGCCTGATCGGAGGCCAGGTGGACGACCAGACCCGCGATCTCGGCCGGGTCACCCAGGCGGCCGGCCGGGAGCCGGTTGACCACCAGGCCGAGGAACTCGGAGTCCCAGTCCGCCGCCATGTCCGAGGCGAAGGCGCCGGGCATGATGCAGTTCACCCGCACCGAGGGTGCGTACTCCTGGGCGAAGGCGCGGGTCAGGGCGTTGAGGCCGTTCTTGGAGGCGGCGTACGTGGCCTCCGGTGGGCTGGGACGCTCGGCCCCGATACTGGAGATGTTGATGATCGAACCGCCTCCGGCCCGCACCATCCGGTCCCCGGCGACCGCCATGAGGCGGAACGGGCCCTTGAGGTTGACGTCGATGGTCTTGGTGAACAGCGCCTCGGAGACCTCGAGGGCGGACGGCGCGAGCGGCGCGATCCCGGCGTTGTTGACCACCACGTCGATCGAACCGTGGTCGCGGACGATCCGGTCCACGGCTGGCTCGATCGCGTCCCAGTCGCCCACGTGCAGCGCCAGCGGGTACGCCGTCTGTCCGGTGGCGGCGGTGATCTCGGCGGCCACCGCCTCGCACTGGTCAGCCTTGCGGCTGGAGACGATCACCGTGGCGCCGGCCTCGGACAGGGCCAGCGCCATCGCCTTGCCGAGGCCGCGGGTCGCGCCCGTGACGAGCGCGACCTTGCCGGCCAGGAGGGTGGGGTTCCCGCTCATGATCAGTCCTCCGTCGTGGTGGGGGTGTACTTCGTGAGTTCGAGTCGCGCCATGGTGCGCAGGTGGACCTCGGTGGGGCCGTCCGCGATCTGCAGTGCGCGGGTGAGGGCGTAGAACCGACCCAGCACATTGTCGTCGCTCACGCCGGCGGCGCCGAAGGTCTGTACGGCGCGGTCGACCACCTTGTGAGCGGTCTCCATCGCGGACACCTTGATCGCGGCGACCTCGGACCGGGCGGCGGCGTTGCCGCGGGTGTCCATCAGCCAGGCGGCCTTGAAGGTGAGCAGGCGGATCTGGTCGATCTCGATCCGGCTCCGGGCGATCCACTCTCGGACCACCCCTCGCTTGGCGAGCGGCTCGCCGAACGCGACCCGGTCCTGCGCGCGCTGGCACATCAGCTCGAGCGCGCGTTCGGCGATGCCGATCCCGCGCATCGCGTAGTGCATCCGGCCGGGCCCCAGACGGCCCTGGGCGATCGCGAAACCGTCGCCCTCCTCGCCGAGCATGTTCCCGGCCGGTACCCGCACGTCGGTGAACGTCACCTCGCCGTGGCCCAGTCGATCGTGGTACCCCAACATCGGCAGGTCGCGGACGATCTCGATCCCCGGGGTGTCGGTCGGGACGAGAATCATGGACTGCTGCCGGTAGGCGGGCCCGTCCGGGTCGGACTTGCCCATGACGATCATGAGTCGGCAGTCCGGGTCCAGGACGCCCGAGGAGTACCACTTGTGGCCGTTGATCACGTACTCGTCGCCGTCGCGCAGGATGGTGGTGCCGATGTTGCGGGCGTCCGAGCTCGCGACGTCGGGCTCGGTCATCGCGAACGCCGAACGGATGTCGCAGTTCAGCAGCGGCATCAGCCACTGCTGCTTCTGCGCCTCGGTCCCGTACATCGCGAGGATCTCCATGTTGCCGGTGTCCGGCGCCGAGCAGTTGATGGCCTCGTTGCCGATGATGGACCGTCCGACGATCTCCGCGAGCGGGGCGTACTCGAGATTGGTCAGGCCCGCACCGAGTCCGTCGTGGGCCATGAAGAGATTCCACAGTCCCTGCTCGCGGGCGATGGCCTGGAGGTCCCGCATGACCTGTGGCTGCTCGTGCGGATTGTCGTTCTCCGCGATCTGCCGGTCGTACACCTTCTCCGCGGGGTAGACGTGCTCGTCCATGAACGCGTACAGCTTCTCGGCGAGCTCCGCCGTACGGTCGGAATAGGCGAAATCCATCGTGTTCTCTCGTTTCTCGGGTGGTGCCGCGTCAGGTCAGCCGGTCGATGCCGGTGACGATGAGCCGGCGGATGGTCTCGGGCAGCAGCTCCTGCGCCGGGTCGTGGTGCCGACCCTCGCGGTGCCGCCGCAGGTTGTGCCCCATGATGGCGGCCATCTTGAACCTGCCCAGGGCGTCGAACCAGGGGAAGTCGGACAGCGCGCCGGCGGTGGCGCAGTAGATGTCGATCAGCTCGCCGGGCTCGGGCAGGCCGGCGACCTCGCGTCCCACGCCGGGGAAGTTGGTGCCGTCGGCAAAGACGAGGAACCACCCGAGTTCGACCCGCGGGTCGCCCGGGCTCCAGATCTCCCAGTCGATCAGCGCCGCGGGCTCCGTCCCGTCGGAGAGGATGTTGCCCAGCCGGTAGTCGCCGTGGACCAGCACCGGGGCGACCGGCTCCGGGATCGCGGCGGTGAGCAGTGCCTCGAGCCGGTCGGCGTCGGGGACCAGTTCGGGTGGGACCGCGCCCATCGTGCGGACCCAGCGGGCGAGTTCGTCCGCGGGGGTGAGCACCTCTCCGTCGATCGGCAGTGAGTCCAGCGGCACCGCGTGCAGCGCGGGAAGGATCTCCGCGGCCCGCCGCATCCGGGCGGCCGCGAGCGCCGGCTCGACTGCCGGGTCGTCGAGGACCGGCTCGAGTGACTCCCCGCGCACCAGGTCCATCGCGAACCAGGCCGGGGACTGGTCGTCGGTGGCCCGGATGCCGGGGACCGGCACGGCGGTGTCGGCGAGCGCGGACATGATGCGCGCCTGCCGGAGCATGTCGTGCCGTCCGACGGCCTTCTGTCCCGGAGGCACCGACTTGATCACGAACTCCTCGGTGGCGCCCGCGATGCGGTACGTCAGCCCGGAATGTCCTCCCAGCATGGGATCGAGCGGCCCGAACGGGCCCCGGGCCCCCTGGTCGACGAGCCCGGTGATCACCCGGTCGCGCAGCCGCGACTCGTTCGCGCTCGCGTCGGTCGTGCTCGCGTCGGTCGCGCTCGCGCCGTCGGCGGTTTCGGAGGTCGTCATGGCCGTGGCTCCCGGGGAAGACCGAGCACCCGCTCGGCGAGGATGTTGTGTTGGATCTCGTCGGTGCCGCCCGCGATGCGGTAGCCGGGAGCGCCGAGCACGTGCTCGGTCCACGCCCAGGTCCCCCACTTCTCGCTCCGGAGGCTCAGTTCCGGGCCGAGGAGCAGCCGTACGGCCTCGGAGGTGCGGGCCATCGTGTCGGTGGCGAGCAGTTTGCCCACCGACGCCTCGGGGCCGGGCTCGCGACCGGCACCCACCGCCGCCGCGACCCGCATCCCCACCAGTCGCTGGACGAAGCTGCGGGTGACGAGGTCGGCGACCGCGTCCCGTTCCAGTGCGTCGAGTTCGCGACCGGCGTTGCGTGCCAGCTCGACCGCCTGGTCGGCGTTGTCCAGCCCCAGGTTGCCCGAGTCCAGGCGTTCGGCCGCCAGGACGGTGAGGGCGACCTTCCAGCCCTGGCCGACCGGGCCCAACCGGTAGCGGTCGTCCAACTCGACGTCGTCGATCAGGACCTCGTTGAACGAGGTCCCGCCGGTCATCTGCCTGATGGGGCGGACGGTGACACCGGGTGCGTCCATGGGGACGATGAACATGGTGAGGCCCTGGTGCTTGGGCACATCCGGGTCGGTGCGGCACACCGCGACGCCGTAGTCGGCGACCCTCGCTCCGGATGTCCACACCTTGGACCCGTTCAGCACCCAGCGCCCGTCCTTCTGCACGGCGCGGGTGCGTACGGCGGCCAGGTCGGACCCGGCCTCGGTCTCGGAGAACAACTGGCAGGCGATGAGGTCGGTCCGGAGCATCGCGCGGACGTACTCCGCGCGCTGGTCCTCCGTCCCCCATTGCGCGATCGTCGGGGCGATGAGCTGCTGGGTCACCGGGAACATCTCGGTGCGCTGGGGGAGGTCGTAATCCGCCTCCAGCCGACGGAAGGCCAGGTCGTAGGCGATCGGCAGGTCCCGGCCGCCGTACTCGGCCCCCCAGGTGACGGCGCCGTATCCGGCGTCGAACTTGGCCTGCTCGTACGCACGTCGTCGGTCGGTCTCCTCGCGTTCCTGCTCGGCGGACCAGTTCTCGAACACCACGACGCCGTCCGGGCCTTCGCCCCAGGGGCGCGCCTGGCGGGGGCTGGCGATCGACTCCAGCCACCGACGGGCCGAGTCGAGGAACCCCCGGAGCCCATCGTCCTGACCGACGCCGTCCTGATCGACGCCCTCCTGCTCGGTGTCGTGCTGCTCGGTGGTGGTGCCGGTCATCGCCGGCCTCCTTCCAGGACGGTGCACGCGCTGATGCCGGGCGCGCCGTAGACGTGGGTGAACCCGAGCCGCGGGTCGCCGGGGACCTGACGTTCGCCGGCCTCGCCGCGCAACTGGGTGACGATCTCGTGGACCTGACGCAGGCCGGAGGCGCCGATCGGCTCACCGTTGGCCAGACATCCGCCGTCCGTGTTGACGGGCAGGCGGCCGCCGATCTCGGTCTCCCCGCGCTCGAGCATCCCCTCCTGCTCCCCGTCCTCGCAGAAGCCGCACTCGGCGAGGTGCATGATCTCCGCGCCCGACTCGGTGTCCTGGAGTTGGGCCACGTCGATGTCCGCCGGGGACACGCCCGCGGTCTCGAACGCGCGGGCCGCCACCACGGTGCTCACACTGCTGGGCTCGCCCTCGCCCTGGACGGACGGGGCGAAGACCTCGAAGGACCCGAACGGCCGCGTACCCGTGGAGACCGCGCGGACGGCGACCGCGCGGCCGCCCATCCGGGCCGCGACCGACTCGGAGGCGAGCAGGATCGCGGCACCGCCCTCCCCCGGGTTGCAGAACATGAACTGCGTGAGCGGGTCGTTGACCATCGGCGAGGCGGCGATCTCCTCGAGCGTCTTGGGATCGCGCCGCCAGGCGTTCGGGTTGAGCGAGCCGTTGCGGTAGGCCTTCTCCGCCACCCGGGCCAGCGTGGTCTCCGAGATGCCGTGACGGGCCATGTACCGCGTGATCTTCATCGCGAAGAACTGGGTGGTGACCATGAGCCCGTGGGAGCCGTAGCCCTCGGTCAGGCCCCACTCCTCCGGCTTGGGGTCGAACGCGCCGCGGGGGTGCTTGTCGAACCCTACGGCGAGCGCCACCTCGGCGGCTCCGGAGCGGATCGCGTTGATGGCGGAGACGAGGGCGCTGCCCCCGGTCGCGCACCCGTTCTTGACGTTGGTGAACGGGATCCCGGTCAGGCCCAGATCGGCGACGAGCGTGTCCGCGAGCCCCGAACCGTCGCTGCCGCCGAAGGCGATCTGGACGTCGGACCACTGAAGGCCGGCGTCGGCGAGCGCGGTGCGGATGGCGGTGACGGCCATCTGGCGGCCGGTCACCCCGTCCTGTCGGCCGAACTTCGACAGCCCGGCGCCGACGATGTGTACGTCCGACATCAGACCTCCTCGGTGGTGGTGGCGACAGTGGTCGCGGAAGCGTTCTCGGTGGCGAGCGGGCCCGCGAGCGCGAAGCTCGGCACCGGATCGGACTCCACCAGGACGACCTCCCGGCCGATCAGGTCGAGGGGCGACGTGCCCTCCAGCAGGGCCTCGACCTTGACGCCCTCCGGGAGTTCGACATAGCCGACCGCGTACGGGCGGAAGCCCCCGGACGGCGGTACGTACGGCGGCGACTTCGGGGGGAACCGCTGGATGGTCGCGGTCCACACCGTGCCGGTGGTGGACAGGTCGAGTCCGGTGGTGTCGGACCCACCGCAGCGCTGACAGCTCACGGAGGCGGGAAACGCCACGGTCGCGCAGTGCTCGCACCGACTCCCCCGCAACCGCGGTGAGAGGGTCTGGTTCTCGGCCATCGTGTGCACTCCTGGTTCCGTAGAATTTTCCCGCTCCGTGATCAGACCGTCAGTTCAGCGGCCGACCCACTTCGGCTCACGCTTCTCGAGGAACGCCTGCACGCCTTCCTTGCCGTCCGCCGACTGCAGGGCGTTGCCCACGGCGAGGTGCTCCATGATCATGAGCGACTTGACGTCGGCGTCGAGGCCCTGGTTGATGGCCATCTTGGTGAGCTTCATCATGAACGGGCTCTTGTCGGTCAGCGTCCCGATGAACTGCTCGACGCACGCGTCGAGCTGGTCGGCGGGGGCCGAGTCGTTGATGAGGTCGAAGTCCTTGGCCTCCTGGCCCGAGAGCAGCTTGCCCGTGAGCATGAGCTCCTTGGTCTTGCGCAGGCCGATCATCCGCGGGAGGCGGTAGATGGGGCCGGCGCCACCGAAGAGGGCGCGACGGATGTGGAAGTCGCCGATCTTGGCGTCGTCCGAGGCGATCGCGAAGTCGCACGAGATCATGAGCTCGAAGCCACCGGCGGTGACATAACCCTCGAGGACGGCCACCGACGGCGTGTTCATCGAGTAGAGGCGGTCGCACACCTGGGCCGAGAGGACGCCGACGTCCATGGCATTGGTGGTGCCGACGAAGTCACCCAGCAGCTCGTTGAGGTCGAAGCCCGAGCAGAACTGGTTCTCCACGCCACGCAGGACCAGGACCTTGAGCTCCGGGTCCTCGTCGACCTCCTTGATGATCTCGTCGAGGCGGTGGAGCAGCTCCACGGTGACGGCATTCTTGACGTGCGGGCGGTTGAGCCACACTCGGGCGACGTCGCCGTCCTTCTCCAACAGAACGTGATCGGTCTGAACCATGGTCTTTCCCTTTCGTGGAATTTCCTGAACTGGATTCAGTTCATGTTTACCGTGTCGTGATGGTCTAGTCAACCCTTCGGCTGAACTTGGTTCGATCGGGTCCGGTGCGGACCTGTCATGCCAGTTCAGACCAGTGAAGCGGTCTGGGTGAGCGGGTAGATCTTGAGGCTCTCGGAGCGGAAACTGATGACGACGGGCTCGCCCCTCTTCGACCGCCGGAGCCAGTCGCCGTGGACCGCCGCGGAGGCGCGCAATCGGTACTCCTCCGGCCCCGCGCCCACCTGGACGTCGTAGTACCGGCCGCCGAACTCGGCCGACAGCAGCGTGGCGTCGAGCGTGATCTCGTGGTGCGAGACGTCCTCGTCCGGCCGGTGCAGGGAGATGTCATCCGGCCACAGACGAGCGGACACGGCGCGATCGTCGCCCGTCTCGCACCGCAGCGGCAGTTCGGTGCCGGCGGCCGTGGTCCACTCCAGACCGGAGCGGTGGAGCTCGAGCCGGTTCGACATGCCGATGAAGTCGGCCACGTATTCGCTCACGGGGTGGTCGAACACGTCCTGCGGGGTCGCGAGCTGCTCGATCTTCCCCTGCTTCATGATCGCGAGGCGATCCCCGAGCGCGAACGCCTCGGAGTGGTCGTGGGTGACGAAGACCGCGCCGAACCCGAGCTCGTCGTGCAGTCGGCGGATCTCCGTGCGCACCTGGTCGCGCAGGAGCGCGTCCAGGTTGCTCAGCGGTTCGTCGAACAGGACGAGATCGGGCCTCGCCGCCATCCCGCGGGCGACGGCGATCCGTTGCTGTTGACCGCCGCTCAGCTGCGAGGGATAGCGGTCGAGCAGGTGGCCGCAATCGACCATCTCCGCCGCTTCCTCCACCCTGCCCGAGGCCAGTGCGTCCTTGAGCTTGCGCGCCTTGAGCGGGTAGGCGATGTTCTTCCGCACCGTCATGTTGGGCCACAGCGCATAGGACTGGAACACCATGCCGATGCTCCGCTTGTTGGGTGGCACGTTCACACGGTCGGCCGCGTCGAACACCGACGTGCCGTCGAAACTGATCGACCCCTTCTCCGGGGTCTCCAGGCCGGCGAGACACCGCAGAGTGGTGGTCTTCCCGCAGCCACTCGGCCCGAGGAGGACCAGGAACTCCCCGGCGTCGATCTCGAGATCGAGCTCGTCGACGACGACGTTGGTTCCGTACGTCTTGGTGAGACCGGAGATCTCGATTTTCGCGGTCATTGGTCTTCCTCACATTCACGCCGGCGGGATCGCTCGGCTCGGTCACCTATGAACAGGGCGGGCACGCGCCCGCGGGACGACATCACAGCTTCTCCAGGACGTTGCGGCCGCCGATCAACATCGCCACGGCGACTCCGGCACCCGTGACCGCCGACATGAGGATGGCCATCGCGGCGACGAGCGTGTAGGAGCCGTTGCTCCAGTGGTCGTAGAGCAGCGTGCCCATCACCTGGGTGGTCGCGGAGCGGACCATGAGCGAGGCCGCGAACTCGTGGGTCAGCAGGATGAACATCAGCGCGATCGAGCTGAGGATCGTCGGACGCAGCATGGGCAACGTGATCCTGGCCATCGTCGCCATCGGTCCGGCACCCGAGACCGCGGACGCCTCCTCGTACTTGTCGCCCATCGAGATGAGGGCGGTCAGTTGCATACGTGTGGCGAACGGGATCATGAGCACCACGTAGACGAGGATGATGACAGCCTTGGTGCCGTAGAGGATGAGCGGCGGTTCGGTGTAGGTCAGCAGGAAACCGACGCCGAAGATGACGGCGGGGATGCCCATCGGCAACGCCGTGATGAGGTCTGCGACGGTGCGCAGGATGCGCAGATCCTGTCTCCGCACCATGAGGTTCGCGACGCCGAAGCCGATGGGCACACAGATCAGCACGGCGACTATCGACGTCACGACGCTGGTGACGACCGAGTCGACGATGCCCGGGGTGGTGACCAGAGCCCTGTAGTTGCTCAGGGTGAACAGGTCCCAGGACAGCGTCCCCGACCAGAACGGGGTCAGCGACACGATGATCACACCGGCCAGCGGCAGGATGAGGGCGACCAGACCGTATACGGAGACGATCGCCGTGGCCCAGTGCGAGGACCCTCCGACCGGGGAGAAGGACTTGCCCCCGTGGGTGACGAACCGGGTCTGGTTGCCCAGGAGCGCCCGCTGACCGAACACGACGATGATGCCCATGATGACCAGCGGGGAACCCGCCGCCGCGGCGGCGCCGAAGTTGATGGGCGACTCCGAGGCCCGGAGGTACATCTCGGTGGCCAGCACCTTGACCCCCTCGTTCTGGCCCAACAGCAGGGGTGCGGTGAACTGACCGAGTCCGAGCAGGAGGGCGACGCCGGCCCCGTAGACGAGCGAGGGCCGGAGCAGGGGCAGGACGATCTTGAAGAACGTCCCGATGGTCGTGGAGCCGCTGATCTGCGCGGCCTCGAGATGCTCGCCGCTGATGTTCTGCATCCCCGCGCTGACGAACAGGTACACGAACGAGGTGAGGCTGAACCCGGTGATGATGATGATCCACGTGGGGCTGTAGACGTTCACCGGTCCGGATTGCAGATCGCTCCACCAGGGCAGCATCCGCAGCAGGATGTTGACGTAACCCGGCCCCGGGGAGAGCAGGAAGGCGAACCCCACGACGTTGGCGACCGACGGGATGACGATCGGCAGGATCGGGACCAGACGCAGGAAGCCCATCCGGCGCGGCAGCCGGGTGGTCGCGAAGGCCAGGACGGTACCGCACACCATAGCGATCACCAGGGAGAAGAACGCGAGTGCCGCGGTCGTCTGCAGGGTGTTGACGATGTCGGCCCGGCCGTACTGCGAGCGGTAGCCGGCGGCACCGTTCTCGAACGCCAGTGATTGGAGTTTGAAGAGCGGCCAGACCACCAGGTACGCCAGTACCAGGATCAATGGCACGTATATCAATCGGTGTCGCCACTGTGATCGCGAACCGGGACTTGTCATGTCGATCGGACCTCTGCTCGGAGTAGTACGCCGTGGAGTCGGCAGGCGGCGGAGAACCGGCCCGCGGCGAGGGGGGACCCCACCGCGGGCCGGTCGTGACTCAGCCCAGGAAGAGCTGTTCCCACTGGGCCTGGTACGCCTGGACCGTCTCGGGGTCGAGGGTGTCCGGGTCGCCCAGTTCGACGTCCTGCGCGGTGACGGTCGATCCCGGGACACCGGTGCCCGGGACGTCCGGGAGGACGGAGAGGTAGTCGGCCGAGATGGCCGCCTGTCCCTCGGGGGTGATGAGGAAGTCGGCGAGCAGCTGCGCCGCGTTCGGGTTCGGCGCCGACGCGAGCACGTGCGAGTACCACGGCACGCCCCACGGGTTCTCGGGGAGCGCGAAGTCGACCGGTGCGCCCTTGTCCTTCTCGGTCAGGACGTTGCTCGCGGCCATCGGTGCCACCCACACCTCACCCGAGGCCAGCGCCTGGGTGATCGCGACCGCACTCGAGTAGACGCGCGGGTTGGTGTCGGCGAGGCGATCGAGGAAGTTCTCGCCGTAGTCCACATCGATCTTGCGGTACATGTCGACGTAGGTCGGGATGCCGTTCGGGTTCTGGATGCCGACCTTGCCGTCGAACCGGGGGTCGAGGGCGTCGTCCGGCGTCTCCAACCCCTCGGGGACCTCCGCCGTGTTCCAGCCGAGGCCGAACACCGTCGCGCTGGTGAGGAAGAACTTGTCCTCGAGAACGCTCTCCTCGGGGTCGTAGTCGGGGTTCTCCAGAGAGGGGGCCACGACCTCGGCCGAGTAGTCGGTGTCGAAGCTGCGGTTGATCCACCCCGCGTCCGTGGTCATGTGGACGTCGGCGACCCCCGACCCGGTGGAGTTCTCCACCTCGATCTTCGGCAGGATGTCCGCGTCCGTTCCTCGGACGTAGGTGAGGGTGATGCCGGGGTACTCCGCCTCGAACGCCTGCTTGAGCGCCTCGAGGTTGTCCGGGGAGTGCGTGGAGTAGATCGTCACGCTGCCCTCCTCCTGGGCGGCCGCGACGATCTCGTCCCACGATCCCGCGAGCTCGGAGCCCGATCCGGAGTCCGAACCGCACCCCGACAGGATCAGCGCGAGCGCTGCCCCGCTGGCGACGGTGGCCTTGATTCTGGAAAAGCGCATCGCTTCCCTTCCTGTGGCGGCTGCTCCAGCGAGAGCCGAATTGAACTAACTTCAGTGAACTTTATGACCCACGTCACGCAATTGCAAGCGTGAACGTCCGTTAACTTCGGCGAATCCGCGGCGACGTGCACCGTCAGCCGAGAAAGCGCTTCTCCCAGTCGGCGACGTACTCCTCCACGGCGGTGGCCTCGAGGGTGTCTGGGGCCGCGAGGTCGATGTCCTGGGCGACGACCTCCGAGCCCTCCACACCCGTGCCCGCGATCCCCGGGAGCGCCGCGATGTAGTTCTTCGAGAGCGCGGCCTGCCCCTCCGGGGTGAGCATGAAATCCGCGAGCACCTGGCCCGCGTTCGGGTGGGGCGCGGCCGAGAGGACGTGCGAGTAGAACGGGATGCCGATGGGGTTCTCCGGCAGCGCGAAGTCGACGGGCGCGCCCTTGTCCCGTTCCGCCAGGACGTCCATGGACGCCCCGGGGGCGGCCCAGATCTCACCCGACGCGAGCGCCTGGGTGATCGCGGGCGCACTGCCGTAGATGCGGGGATTGACGCCGGCGAGCCTGTCGACGAAGCCCTCCCCGTAGTCGATGTCCATCCGGCGGTAGATGTGCACGACGGCGGGGAAGCCGGCGGGATTGACGACGCCGACCTTGCCGTCGAATCGGGGATCCAGTAGCTCCTCGGGGGATCCGAGCCCGTCCGGAACGTTCGACGTGTTCCACGCCAGGCCGATCGAGGTCGCACTGGTGACGAAGAAGGTGTCGTCGAGCACCCCGTCCTCCGCACGATAGGCCGGCTCGTCGATCGCCGGGGCGACCACCTCGGAGGAGTACCCCCCGGAATCGAGGCTGCGGTGGATCCACCCGGCGTCGGTGGTCATGTGGACGTCGGCCACGCCGTTGCCCGTCCGGTTCTCGACCTCGACCTTGGGGATGAGGTCGGAGTCCGTCCCGCGGACGTACGTGAGCGAGATCCCGGGATACTCGTTCTCGAACGCGGTCTTGAGCGCCTCCAGGTTGGCCGGGGCGTGATTGGAGTAGATCGTCACGCTCCCCTCATCGGTGGCGGCCGCGACTATCTCCTCCCACGAACCGGCGAGCGTCGACTCCTGCCCCCCGCCCGAGCCGCAGGCCGGGGCGACGACGGCGACCGTGGCGACTACCGCCAGTGCCGGGATAATTCTGGAGATTCTCATCCTGACCTTCTCTCTTTCCGGTACCGGGCCCTTGCCCGGCACCGATACCTGCATGAATGGATCGTGGTTCGTCATTCGCGGTACAGCGTGCGGCCGTTCGTGCGCTCTCCGCGGCCGGGTCGCCGGACAGCAATCGACCCGCTGGTCCCGCATCTCGGAACCAACGGGTCGGTGCACCTCACGGACCCCGGTGATCACGACGGGGGCACGCGGTCATCCCACGAACGTGCGCTCCCATTCGACCTGGTACTCCTCGACCGTCTCCGGATCCAGATCTTCGTGGTCGGCGAGGCCGATATCCTGGGCGATGACCGACGAGCCCTCCACGCCCGTACCCGGGATGTCCGGAAGCGCCGCGATGAAGTCGGCGGAGATCGCCTCCTGGCCCTGAGGCGAGATGAGGAAGTCGGCCAGGACCTGCGCGGCGTTCGGGCTCGGCGCGGAGGCGAGGACGTGGGTGTACCACGGCACGCCGAACGGCTTCTCCGGCAGCATGAAGTCGACCGGCGCACCCTTCTTCTTCTCCGTGAGAACGGTGCTGCCCGCCATCGGGGCCGCCCAGACCTCACCGGAGGCCAGCGCCTGGGTGACGGCCACGTTGCTCGCGTAGATCCGCGGCTCGACGGTCGCGAGGCGATCCACGAAGCCCTGGCCGTAGTCGCCGTCTATCTTCCGGTACATGTCCACGTACGTCGGCATGCCGTTGGGATTCTGGATCCCGACCTTTCCGTTGAACTTCGGATCGATGACATCGTCCGGCTCCGACAATCCTTCGGGGACGTTGACCGTGTTCCACCCCAGACCGAAGACCGTGGCGCTCGTGACGAAGAACTTGTCCTCGATCACGCTGTTCTCCGACTGGTACCCGGGCTGCTCCAGGTTCGGTGCCACGACCTCCGTGGAGTAGTCGGTCTCCAGACTGCGGTGGATCCACCCGGCGTCCGTGGTCATGTGGACGTCCGCCACACCCGTTCCCGTCTGGTTCTCGACCTCGATCTTCGGCAGAATGTCGGCGTCGGTTCCGCGGACGTACACGAGGGTGATGTCCGGGTACTCGGCCTCGAACGCCGTCTTGAGTGCTTCCAGGTTGGTCGGCGAGTGGCTCGAGTAGAGGGTCACGGTCCCTTCCCGGCCTGCGGCCTCGACGATCTCGTCCCACGATCCGGCGAGTTCGGACTCGGATCCGCCGCCCCCGCCGCAGCCCGCGAGCACGAGTGCGGCTGCGATCCCACCCGCCATGGCGGACCTGATCCTGGGTGCTCTCATCGGCGGTCTCCTCACGTCTGACTCCGGGACGGATTCCCAAAGTGAACTAGCTTCAGTTTCAGAACTATGGCATGGATCACGTCTGTGCGAAGGGTTTTCGATGGATCTCCGGTCGGGGTTCGTCAGCAGCAGCGAACCAGGGGCGGAGGGGTCCACTTCCCGTTCAGGCACTCCGTGCTCGGGCCGTACAGCCGCAGCATCAATCTGAATCCGCCCACCGGGGCGGGGAGCCAGTTGTCGCCGCCCCCGATCGGACTGTCGTGGGCGACGACCAGCTCGAGGGACCCGTCGGGCTCGTACCTCAGGTGTGGAGACCTGTCCCCCACGGCGTACCGTGACAGTGGGTTCGCCACCAGGAACCCCTCGGCGTGGTACATGGTCAGCGACCAGAAGTACGCCACGGGCGGAAGCTGATCCGGGGCGAAACGCAACCGATAGCTGTACCGACCCACCAGTCCGCGTCCGGCGCTGTCCACCTCGAGAACGGGGTAGAGAGCCTCCTCCGAGGGATTGATGTAGATCTGCGTCATCGCCACGACGGCGCGCAGCAGCCAGTCCTGACCGAAATCGACCCCCGCGTAGTTGATCATCCACCCGTTGCGGATCTCACCCGCGCCGGTCACACCCCGCCTCACCGTCGCCAGTCCCCGCGAGACGGCCTCGTCAAGCGCGGTGTCGGGGACCTCGCGCCCCACTGGTCCCCCCGGACTCCATCCCGAGGCGAGCAGGATTTCGCGGATGCCGGAGTCCACCGCCTCTGTAGGCACGTCCTCCAGTACCCGCGACAACTGGTCGAAGAACAACCGTCCGGGCCCGATGCCGGACGGGGACGGACGGCGGGACGGACCGGGTACCGGGGCAGCGGTCAATGCGCCCGGCCCCACAGAGGTCAGAGTGATCGCCTCCTGGAGGTCATGGACCTCCCGGAGGTCCTGCGGATCCGATGAGTCGACCATGATCCTCGCGGCGATCATGAGGTATCTGGAGGTGCACCTCAACTCCGTTCCGCCCTGTCCGGTGGACAGGCGCGGCTCCGTCAGCGACGGCGCCCAGTGGATCGTCACGGGCCCGAGATCGCCGCCGTTCGTGCGCTGCCCGATCGTGTCGCAGGTCGTGTCGACGTAGCCGAACTGGAGCGCGTAGTAGCGCCCGCCGAAGTCCGGAACATCGAGCCGGAGATCCCCGTCACCGAGGTCGACCCAGGCGACGCTGTAGAGGGTGTCCACGTTGGGGGCCACTCCTACGCGATAGCCGGGATCCGACAGCAGTTTCTGATGTCCGAACTCGCCGAGAGGCGCGGCCGCGGATCGTGCTGAGCCCCGTTCCCGGTCTGCATCCGGGTGCGTCATCCTCTCCCGCAACTGGAGCGAGCGAACGAGCGGGTAGCCCCAGACACACAGTCGTTCGAGGTCGGCGACCACCTCGCCGGTCACCCGACCGCCCGCCCGGGGGCGCCGAGCAGCTCCACAGGCTCCGGCGACCATCGACCCTCGAGCAATTCGGACGTGGGGCCATAGGTGCGCAGGACGAGGAAGAAGGGCTCCCGCGGTGCCGGCAGCACCCCGGCAGGTCCCTCACCCTGTCCGATGCCGGGGTCGATCCGGATCCGCACCGCACCGGAGCCGTCCGGCATCAGACCCGACGCGCTGCCCACGGAGTACCTGTCCCACGGGTTCCCGTGCACGCGACCGCTCTCGGCGAGATACAGCGTCAAGGACCAGAAGTACTCGACCGGCGGGGGCGTCCGCAGGAGCAGTTCGTACGCGCCGCGTGCACCGTCCAGGGGCTGGCCGTCGGACGAGACGTAGGTGTTGAATGACGTGTTCTCCTCGACCACGTTGGCTCCGAGTCCGACGTTGTTCATCACCGCCCGGGCGAGGAAGTTCATTCCGTGACGGCCCTTGTCCCTCACTCTGGTCCATCCACTGCCCAGCGGCTCTCCGAGCTGGGATCTGGACTCCCTGATCATCTCCATCGCCGACTCGAACCCGCGCTGGGCGGCCTCCGAGACCCACTCGCGCTCCGCGGGGACCGCCGCCGCGGGGTCGGACCCGATCCCGATCCCCCGGTACCGCGAGACCATCGCCTCTTCTCGCGCGGGGACACCGCACAATCCGATCACGGCGGTGAGTGCGGTGGCGAAGTCCGCCCACTTGCTCTCGACGCGAGCGGTGTCCACCACCGGGTAACGATCGGGGTTGATCCGGGACTCGTGACCCCGGATGCGGAACCCCTTCCGGATCCCGTCGGCCTCCTGCGTGCCGGCGGAACCGGTCACCTGCACCCGGAGCAACGCCCAGACGACCGGCGTCGCGACGATCATGACGTCCTCGCCGATCCTCGACGTCTCCGTGGCGTGCTCCGCCGTGCACAGGACGACCCTGAGCGGGCCGGAACCGTGGGTTCGGTTACTGATGTTCGAGGCGTTGCCGTGCATGTCGAACAGGTTGACGGTGTAGTACGTGTCCCCCACCGCGGGGATCTCCAGCTCCACCGGGCCGTCCTCCACGGTGATCCACCCGTTGGAGTACAGGGTGTCCACGTTGGGGACGCGGAACTCCGAGTAGTCCGGCCCGGCCAGACCGCGCCTGTGATCGAAGGTGTTGATCGGCGGTCCGTCGCCCGTGGTGCGTCCCCACACGAAGTCACTGAGTTGGGCGTATTGGAGGACTGCGGTCAGGCCCCACACCGTGGCGTCGAAGGCCAGGTGCTCCACCAGTTTCTCGGCCTGCGGCCGGCTGTGGGGGAAGAGGTCCGGAGATGCCGACTCCTGGTACTGACTGACGTCGGAGAAGTCGTACCTACGACTGTTCACGAATAGTCCTCCTGATCTGGGTTCTCGCCGGTGGATCACCAGCGGTGCGCGTGCCCTTGATGTCTCCCGGCCGTCAGACCGTGAACCGTCCCCCGTTGCTCAACAGCACCGCGCCGACGACGTTCGAGGCCTGATCGGAGGCCAGGTAGGTGATGCTCTCCGAGAGCTGCTCCGCGGTGGCGTAGCCGAACGCGCCACCCTCGTTCATCCTCGCGCGGACGGACTCCGGCGTCCGGGCGGCCATGGCGGTGTCGACCGGACCCGGGGCCACGGTGTTCACCCTGATCCCGAAGTGGATGACCTCCTTGGCCACGGCCTGGCTCAGCGCGTGGACCGCAGCCTTGGATGACGCGTAGTGCGGATACCCCACGAGGGTGTCGAACGCCGCCGACGACCCCACGGTGACGATCGCCCCTCCCCCTCCGGAGCGCATCGCCCGGACCGCTTCGCGCAGGATGTGGAAGGTGCCGTCCAGGTTGACGGCGTGGATCCGCCGCCACGTCGCGTCCTCCAGACGGGACAGCACATCCACCGGCTCACCCGTCTCCGCCGCCTCGTAGATGTGCGCTTTCGCCACGGGATCGTCGATGCCGGCCGCGTGGACGACCACGTCCACCCGTCCGTCGGTGTCCACGATCGTCCCGAAGAGCCGGCGGACGGCGTCCGGGTCGGCCACGTCCACCCCGTGTGCCGTGCCGCCGATCTCCTCGGCGACACGCCGCGCCGGCTCAGGCGCCAGATCCACCACGTGGACCCGGCTCGCCCCCTCTGCGGCGAGCTGCCTCGCCACGGCGGCGCCGATGCCCGATGCGGCGCCCGTGACCACGGCCACCTTCCCCGCGAATCTGCCCTGTTCAGTCATCGTCATCTCCGTGTCCTC
>NZ_JAALDZ010000347.1:0-14461 GCF_014145125.1 Dietzia sp. CQ4
CGGGCCACCTCGGGCAGCCCGCTCGGAGCGCTCAGACCGGCAGATGTCCGCCCCGACCCGTGGTGGCGTCGGCTCGCGATGGTGGTGGCGGGCTCCGCCGTCGCGGTGGCCGGATGGACCGGCATGACCTCCGCGGTGGACTCGCGCTCGGTGGTGGAGGCCGGCGCCTGGGGCGTGCTCACCTTCCTCGGGGTGCTGGCGGTGACAGCAGGGGCCCTGCCCACCCTGCTCGGGATGATCGGCACGGTCGTCGGACCGGTCCTCGGACCCGTCGGTTTGCTCGGCGCGCGCAACACCGCGCGCAGTCCGCGCCGCACGGCCGCCACCTCGGCCGCCGTGCTGGTGGGCGTGACCCTCACCTCGACCATGGTCACCGGGATCGCCCTGCTGGGGCCCGCCATCGAGTCGCGACTGGTCGACCGCGTCCCGCTGGACGTTGCCGTCACCGCACCCGACGGGATGTTGCCCGGCGGGCTGCCCGAGCAGCTGGCGGGACTGGACGGGGTGGCGGACTCCCTCGTCGTCGTCGACATGTACGCCCGCGACGACGACGGACGGCGCACGGTCCTGCGCGTGGCCGATCCGTCCCGGGTGGCACAGGTGATGCGCCGCGAGGTCGTCCTCCCCGGCCCGGGCGAGATCGTGCTGCCCGAGTCCTCCCCCGTCGCCGCGGACGCCCGTGACGGCGACACCGTCCGGTTCCGCTTCTTCACCGACGACGACGGACGGGACCTCGTCGTGCGCCGCTCGTCCGACCAGTGGGCCCTCGCCGCCCCGGGCAGTGTCCCCGACTGGCCTGTGGCGCACCTGCCGGACGGATCCCCCTGGCCGGAGGGTCAGGAGATCCCGCAGCAGTTCGTCCCGCGCACCGAGCAGTGGCTCCGGATGGAGGACAACCTCGAGGGCGGGTCCCTCGAGGCGGCGCTCGACGGGGTGAGGTCGGCGGTGGTGGACGCCGACCCGTCGCTGGCGGTCACCGAGACGTTCGCCTCCCGCGACCAGATCGCGGGCTCCGTCCGGACCGTGCTCACGTCCAGTTCGCTCCTGCTGGCGGTGGCGGTGGCGCTCGCACTGGTGGGAGTGGTCAACACGCTCACGCTCGCGGTCCGGGAGCGGACGCGCGAGATCGGGTTGCTCCGCGGCGTGGGCGTCACCCGGACCGGCGTGTGGCTGATGCTCGTCGCGGAGACCGCACTGGTGGCGGCGAGCGCCTCGGCACTCGGGGTGGTCCTGGGTGCGGCGTTCGGCAGGCTCGGCGCGGTCGCCATGGTGGGCCCCGGGATCGCCGGTAACATCGCGCCACCGGTGACCGATCTGATCACGGTGGGAGTCGGTGGGCTCGGGGCCGCCGTCCTCGCCGCCGCCGTGGCCTCACTCGGCGCGGTCCGCACGCGGGCGGCCGGCATCTGACCCCCGGCATGACGTGTTCCACAGCGTCGACCGGTAGCCATCCTTTGACGGAACTGAGACACTATCGTTATGCAAATTCGGGTGCTCCTGTCCGCCGGCGCGATCGCGCTGGTGGCGGCGTCGTGCGCACAGCCGGATCCGCAGGTCCTGTCGGAAGCCCCGGGGTCCGCCTCTGCCACCGAACTGACCTCCGCGGCCGAACCGACCGAGCGCGAGACCCAACCGGGTCGCTTCATCGCGCGGTGCGCGACCGAGGCCGACGGCGGCACCCCCGGGATGACCGTCTTCACGGACGGTAGCCAGAGCGTCACCGACCACTGCCTCAGCCGCTATTACATCGGGGTGCAGCCCGCCCCGGGTGCGCTGTACGTCGCCGACGACGAGACGGGGACCTACGCTCCTCCCCGCCAGCCCGCGGCGGGCACCCCGACCACCCAGTGGACTCCGGCCCAACCGCGGACGGACGTCGGTGTGCAGGATCCGTGGTTCGACGCCGACGAGCCCGACGGGGACCCGGACGAGCCGACGGAGAACGGTCCGGGCGACGGCACCACCGAGGAGACGACACCGGGCACGCCGGTGACCCCACCGGAGGGCACGACGCCGCCGACCACCTCACCGACCAGCCCGCCCACCTCTCCCGGAGGCACGGAGCCCTCCACCCCGGGCGAGGTCGAGACCACCACGACCGGGGGACAGGTCAGCCAACCCACCACCGGATCCACGGAACCGGCGCCGACAGAGGTGCCGACCGCGCCCGGAACCGTCGAGTCCGAACCCCCGGCAGCCCAGAACTCGGTCCTGCCGCCGTTCGGGTGGAGGGGATCGTTCGGGTCGGAGCAGCTCCCGGCGCTGCCCTGGCCCGCACCGACCAGCTAGGTCAGGCCTCGTCCATCCGACGACGCAGGTCCTCGCGCTTGGCCCGCCGGTCGGCGTCGACCGCCGAGATGTCGGAGTTGATCTCCGCGCGCAGGCGGGTGAACAGGATCATGGACAACGGTAGCGCGACCACCACCGAGAGTATCGCCGCGACGAGCACCGGGACATCCACCCCGGCGAGGCGGCCGATCCCTATGATGACCAGCGTCAACGCCACGACCATCAGCAGTCTCAACACGGTGTAGAACATCATGTTGCGGGCCAGCCGTGCGCCGGGCCTGGTTCCGGTGGTCACCTGTGCCGGGATTGCCGACTCGTCTCGCTCGCTCATGAACACCAGGATACGTATCGTGGTGTGAAGGAGGTTCGAGTGATCTGGCTGTTCGCACTCATCGGTGTGGTGACCGTGGCAATCCTGCTGTGGCGGGCCTTCGGGCCCGGTTCACGGCCGGCCCCGCCGCGCGTGATCGCACCGGACGACGACCCTGATTTCCTACGGGATCTCGACGGGCGTAAACCCCTGGACCCCTAGCGGGCCAGGAGATCGACGATCGAGTCGACCGCGTGGCTGATCTGCGCCCCGGTCCGGTCGAAGACCTCGGGCTCGCGGCCGATCGGGTCCTCGATGTCCCACGCCGGGTCGTCGGTGTCCACGCCGAGTCGGGCCCGCGCCAGCCCCGCGAGGGTCAGCGCCCGGTCGGCGTCGGCGAGGTGGGCCGCCTCCAGCAGCGTGTAGGTCTTCTTCCACAGCAGCGGGGCCATCTCCTGCACGGCGTCACGGTGGGCCCGTGTCGCGGTGAGGACCAGATCGTGACCCTGCAGGAGTCGCGGCGTGAGCAGACGGGAGGCGAAACCCTCGGCGTCGCCGCCGTGGGCCCCGAGTACCCGGCGGGTCTCGGGGTGGATCGCCACACCGTTGACCGCCCTCGTCCCCGCGGAATCCGCGACCACGTCGACACCCGCGTGCGCGGCTCGCACGGAGAGCAGCCGCTCGGCCAGCGGTGACCGACACATGTTGCCGGTACAGACCGTCATCACCGAGATCGCCATGGCGCAGATCCTAGTGGGAGGCCCCCACGACGACGGCCCGGCAGGTCACCGCCCGGAACTCCCGGGCGGGCGTCACTCGCCGCGCCACTGCGGGGCGCGCTTGTCCAGGAACGCGGTCATGCCCTCCTGCGCGTCGCACGTGACCGCGTTGGTGGCCATGGTCTCGGCCATCTCGCGGTACGCCTCGCCCTGCGGGAGGTCGATCTGCCGGTAGAAGGCCTGCTTGCCGATCTGCAGGGTCAACGGGCTGGCGTCGGCGATGCGGGTGGCCAGCTCGTCGACACGGGCCCGGAGCCGGTCGGCGGGTACCGCCTCGTTGACCAGGCCCCACTCGACCGCGGTGGCGGCGTCGATCGTCTCACCGGTCAGGAGCATCTGGAGTGCGCGCTTGCGGCCGATGTTCCGCGAGACCGCCACCATGGGGGTCGAGCAGAACAGGCCGATCCTCACGCCCGGGGTGCCGAACCTCGCGGTGTCGACGGCCACGGCGAGGTCGCAGGTCGCCACGAGCTGACACCCGGCGGCGACGGCGTGGCCCTGCACCTCCGCGATCACGGGCTGGCGGATGGCCTGGATCGACTCCATGAGCTCGACGCAGGTGTCGAAGACCTCACGCTCCTCGTCGAGGGTGCGGTCGATCATCTCACCGATCTCGTGCCCGGCGGACAGCGCCGGGCCCGACCCGGTCACCACCACCACGCCGCATGACGGGTCGTCACCGAGGTCGCGGATGGCGGCGGTGGCCTCGCGCATCATCCGCAACGACAGGGGGTTGCGGCGCTCGGGCCGGTCGAGGGTCACGCGCGCGATCGGGCCGCTGCGCTCGACGAGGACGTACGGGGTGCTCACTGGGGCCTCCGGGAGGGACGGGAGTGCGTGTCCCCCGGTTCTACCCCGCCGGACGGGTTCGTGGCGCGGGAGTGGGGACCGACGCCCCCGATGGAGGTCGCGACCGCGGCGCCCCGGTGCCACCTCGCCGGGACTACCGGGCCGGGGGTTATCGAGCCGGGACCGGGTGCTCGCCTCCACACCACTTCTCGGCGGGCACGGCCGCCTTGACCTGGTCGACGTGCTGACCACAGCCGTCCCAGGTGGTCTTGCCGCAGACGGAACAGGCGACGGGATAACACATGGCGTCCTCCTTCATGGGGTTCTCGACCCGACAGGGCGTCGTTCGATACCCCCTAGGGTATGTCAGTCCGCGTTCGGGCGCCACTCCTCGTCCACCCGCGCGGTGGCCTCGCGCAGACGCTCCACGTGAGCCTCGCAGTCCTCCCATCGCGGCAGGCGCCCCGCGGCCGCGACGTCGAGCAGACTCGGGGCGTCGCGGTCCTTCTGGCTCATCACGTGCGTGATCGGGGTGCCGTCGAGCGCGACGGAGGGCCAGTCGATCGCGATGTGGGAGTCGAACGCGTCCACCGCGTGCTCGGCACCCGGTCGCCACCCCTCCGAGCACAGGTACATGACCGTGGACTGCGGCTCCAGCGAGAGGAATCCGTGCGCCACGCCCTCGGGGACGTAGATCGCCCGCTGGTCGCTCGAATCGAGGACCACCCCGGACCACTCGCCGAACGTGGGCGACCCCACCCGCACGTCCACCACGACGTCGAACACCGTTCCGGACGGGCACATCACGTACTTGGCCTGCCCGGGCGGCACGTCGGCGTAGTGCAGGCCGCGCAGGACCCCCTCCCCCGAGACCGACACGTTGACCTGTGCGAGGTCGAAACGGTGCCCGGTCAGGCGGCGGAAGGTCGGGTCGGTGAACGCCTCGTGGAAGACCCCGCGGTCGTCCGAGATCCGGCGGGGGGTGATCTCCCACGCCCCCGTCACACTCAGCTCGCGTAGCTGCACCGGCGGTCCCGCCTTCCTGGTCACCTGACTTCGATCCCGCCCACCCTAGCGGGACACGCCGCGGCCGCCCGAGTGCGTCAACCCCTCATGGCGCCGACGATCTGGCCTGCCGTCCACTCCCCGATCAGCAGGCAGTCCATCGCCGAGTCGTGCAGGGCCGCGTCCTCGCGCCACCCGGTCACGACGAACTGGAAGACATAGGTCGCCTCGTCGTCGCTCCATCCCACGATCAGGCTCGAGGTGGCCATCTCGCCGGGCTCGGCCGTGTAGGTGCCGCGGAGGTAGCGGTAGATGCTGCGTACGGCGCCGGCGTCCTCGTCCCCCTCGCCCGCGACCTCCTCCAGCACCGTCCAGTCGGACAGGACCTCCGCGGTGGCGACGATCATGGTCACCGCGTCGTCGGTGGACATCGCGGGCGCCACGCGGGCGCAGGTGGCCACGGCGTTGGGCGAGAAGCCGTCGCGGTGGGCCCCCGGGTCCACGTAGATCACCGCCGACGGCTCCGGCGACTCGATCCGCTGCCACGGCGGGTTGTCCACCCACGTCAGCGGTTGCGCGGCCACCGCCATCGGGGGGCTCGCCTCGAGCGAGCGGCCGGTCGAGGCGCAGAACTCCTGGATGGAGGCCATGTCAGCCCTGCAGTCCCGCGCCGACGATGTGCGCCCCGCCGTCCACGACGAGCGTCTGCCCGGTGATCCAGTGGGCGTCGTCGGAGAGCAGGAACGACACCGGGCCGGCGATGTCGTCCGGCACCCCCAACCGGCCCGCCGGCAGTGCCGCGGACATCTGCTCCTCGCGGCCGGAGTAGAGGGCCTCGGCGAATCGTGTCTTGACCACCCCCGGCGCCACCGCGTTGACGCGGACGGCGGGGCCGACCTCCACCGCGAGTTCCTGCGTCAGGCGCATGACCAGTGCCTTGGTGGCGCCGTACCACCCGATGCCCGGCGAGGGTGCCAGTCCCGCGATCGAGGCCACATTGACCACCGCCCCGCCGCGCTCACCGAGACCCGAGTGATAGACCTTCTGCGTCCACGCCAGGGTGCCCAGTGCGTTGACCTCGGTGATCTTGCGGGCGGCCGCCAGGTCCACGTCGACCGTCCGACCGAAGACGGGATTGATGCCGGTGTTGTTGACCAGCAGGTCCACCGGCCCGAACGCCTCCTCGGCCCGGGCCACCACCTCGCGCTGGTGATCCTCGTCGTCGGACTTCCCCGCCACCGCGAGCACCCTGTCCGGCGCACCCAGCTCGGCGACCGCCTCGTCGAGGCCCTCCTGCCCGCGGGCGGTGATCACCACGGACGCCCCCTCGGACAGCAGTCGCCGCGCTATCCCCAGACCGATCCCACGGCTGGCGCCGGTGACGAGAGCGGTCCTGCCCGCGAAGCGGTCGGGGACGACGGGGCCGGTGCGGGGGGCGGGAAGGGGGGAAGGGCTCACGTGTCGTCTCCTGGTGCGGTTCGGGGCTCTCGGGTGTGCACTGCCAGCCTAGAGGCCGTGTCCCCGTCATACGTTCACGGGATTTTCTCAGCCCGCCCCCAGGGAATACCGGCCGACGGGCGGGACGGGAGTTACAGTCGTCGTCAGGACTCAACCGGCCGTCACGCACGGCGCAACTACCCCAGGGCGTGCCCATGTCACCACTTGATCCACGCGGTGCGGCGGACACCCCCGTGTGCTCGATCCTCGACATCCCGGGGCCCCGCTGGTTCCACCCGGGCGACCCGATCTGGCGTGTCCACGGCGACGCGGCCACCCCGATCGGCGTGACCACCGGACTGCTCATGCTGGCCGCCAACCCCGCCTTCGCGGCCGCGCTCACCGCCGCTGACGCGGTCGAGAACCCCTGGTCCGCGGACGGCTACCTGCACGACCTCATCGAGATCACCACGTTCGGCACGGTCGACGACGCCATGGTGACGATCGAGAACTCACACCGCGACCGCTCCACCTTCTCCGGCACCACCGAGCACGGCCAGTACTACTACGGTTCGGATCCGGAGCTCATGGAGTGGGCGCACGCCGCCATCACGTGGGCACTCCTCGCCGCGTACCAGCGCTTCGCGGCGCGGCCGCTCACCCCGGCCGAGTCCGACCGATACGTCAGCCAGACGGCCGGCATCGGGCACCTGCACGGCTGCCGCGTCTCGCCCACGACCGTCCGCGAACTCGAGCAGCTGCTCCGTTCCTCCCGGGACCGCGCCCGTGCGACCTCCGCTGGTCAGCGGGCCGCGACCCGGCTCCGCGAGACGGCTCGCGCGTGCAAGGGGCTCGTCGGAACGTCAGTCACGGCCCACCGCTCGTGCATCACGGTGGTCCACGCCGCCGCTAGTCTCGTCCCCTCCGACGTGCGTCGGGCTCTCGACCTGCCGCACCGCCCCATGGACCGCACCGCCGTCTTCGGCCGGATCTCGAGGGCCCACGAGGGGCTGGGGGCTCCGATGCTCACCACCCGCGCACCCATCGCCGCGCCGTCCGCCATGCGAGCGCGACCCGCCTGACCCGCGACCCGGTCCGCGCACTGGCGCCATCTACGGCCGCCAACAACGGCCGCCACCAGTCGCCGCTACCAGTGACCGTTGACCCGGCCCTTGGCGAACCCCGCGATCTCCCAGACCAGGTGCACCGGGAGCATGGGCCAGTCGATGCGCTCGATCGGCGTCATCCGCACCTCCATTCCGGTGGCGGCGCGCATCCACCGACCGGCCCGCAGTGTGTGCGGACGATTGGTGACGACGAGAATGCGCTCCCAGCTCCGGGCCCGCGCGATCGCGGCGACCGCGTGGGCCTCCCCCCACGTCGTCCGTGGCTCGGGGGCGAAGCACACCACCTCGGCCCCGTCGGGGCGATCCGCGCCGGTGCACAGCCGGCGGGCCCTGCGCTCGGAGTCGCCACCCGGGTTGGACACCAGCAGCGTGTCGGCGTACCCCGCCTCCACCAGGTCTCGGGCATAGGCGTGCCGTCCGTCATCCGCGCCGGCGAGCATGACCACGGCGTCGGCGCGGACCGGATCCTCCCCGCGGGGCTGCAGCAGGTACACGCCCCAGGCGGTGAGGGCGAGGGCGGTGGTGATGCCGATCGCACCTGCCGCGAGGGCCGCGCGGCGGAGGCGTGGACCGAAGCGCGGATGGGTCATGCGCGCAGGGTTGCCGGCCGCCTCACCGGTCACCTCCGCCGCGCGCGACCCGTGCGTGTTCGGCGATGGCGCTGGTGAGGTCGGCCCGCCAGTCCGGTAGCGGTGAGAGTCCCGCCGCCTGCCATGAGGTATCGGACAGCACGGAGAACGCCGGCCTCGGTGCCGGGCGTGGGAACTCGTCCGAACGGCAGGGACGGACCCGGTCCGGATCGGCGCCGTACCGGCTGAACACCTCGCGGGCGAGCTCCCACCACGTCGCGCGCCCGCCTCCGGCCCCGTGCAGGGTGAGCCCTCGGGTGTCGACCCGACCGGCCCTCTCGGCGGCCAGCATCTCCAGCAGACCGCCGGCGAGGGCATGCGTATAGGTGGGCGAGCCCCACTGGTCGTCGACCACGTTGAGCGTGTCTCGCTCGCGCTCCAGTCGGACCATGGTGGCCACGAAGTCGCTGCCGGACAGGCCGAGGGACTCGCGTTGCGGGCCGGTGTACAGCCACGCGGTGCGGATGACGGTCGCTTCCGGGTGCGAAGCCAGCACAGCCCGCTCCCCCGCCAGCTTGGTCCGCCCGTACGCCGTGGCGGGGGCGGTCGGGTCCGTGGGCTCGAGCGCCGGAGCGGTGGCCGGGTCACCTCCTCCGGGGATCTCGCCGGAGAAGACGTAGTCAGTACTGATGTGGACCATCCGGACTCCGCGCTCCCGGCACGCTGCGGCGAGCTCCTCGGCGCCGACGGTGTTGATCGCCCGGGCCCCCGCCTCGTCGGCTTCGGCGCCGTCGACATCGGTGTACGCGGCCGCGTTGATCACCACCTCCGGCGAGAAGCGGTCCAGGGCGGCGGACATCGACGCGGGATCGGTGATGTCCAGTTCGTCACGGCCCGGGGCGTCGGCCACTCCGGAGAGCGCGTGCCCGAGCTGCCCGCCGCCGCCGGTGACGAGGACCCGCGGCAGCCCGGCGGGGCGCAAGGGCTCGCCCGCCCCCTCTGCAGCCGCTCCCCCCTCTGCATCCGCTCCCCCCTCTGCACTCCCGCGTGCACCGCTGCTCAGGCGGGCGTGCATCGGGGGGAGCGGCTGTGCAGGCTGATCGTCCGGAGGGCCGCCGCTCACCACTGCCGACCCTTTTCGCGGCGGAGCACGTCGAGCAGGTAGGCCCCGTACCCCGATTTCCTGAGGTCGTGGGCGCGGTCGGTGAGCTCGTCGTCGTCGAGATACCCCATCCGCCACGCCACCTCCTCCGGGCAGCCGATCTTCAGGCCCTGCCGGTCCTCGATGGTCCGGACGTAGTTGCCCGCGTCGAGCAGAGAGTCGTGGGTGCCGGTGTCCAGCCAGGCGGTTCCACGCGGGAGCACCTCGACCTGTAGGCGGCCGGCCTCGAGATAGTGACGGTTGACGTCGGTGATCTCGTATTCCCCGCGCGGCGACTTCTCGAGGTTCCGCGCCACCTCCACCACGTCGGCGCTGTAGAAGTAGAGGCCCGGGACGGCGAAGTCGGAGGACGGGTTCTCGGGCTTCTCCTCGAGGCTGATCGCGCGGCCGGCGGCGTCGAAGTCGATCACCCCGTAGTCGCCCGGGTTGGACACGCGGTAGGCGAACACGGCGCCGCCGTCGAGGTCGGCGAACCGTCGCAGCTGCGCTCCCATCCCGGGGCCGTAGAAGATGTTGTCGCCCAGGATCAGCGCCACCGGGTCGTCACCGATGTGGTCCGCACCCAGGACGAACGCCTGGGCCAGGCCCTCGGGGGCGGCCTGCTCGACGTAGCTCAGGGTGATGCCGAACTGGCTGCCGTCGCCCAGGAGCCGCCGGAACTGCGGCGCGTCCTCGGGCGTGGTGATGAGCAGGATGTCGCGGATGCCCGCCAGCATGAGCGTGGACAGCGGGTAGTAGATCATCGGCTTGTCGTAGACCGGCATGAGTTGCTTGCTGGTGGCCAGAGTGAGGGGGCGCAGACGGGTGCCGCTGCCGCCGGCCAGGACGATGCCCTTCACAGCACCTTCTCCGTCCGGGCGTACTTCGCCTCGACGCTCTCCTTGACCGGCTCCCACCAGTCGCGGTTCTCGCGGTACCACTCGATGGTCCGGGCCAGCCCGTCCCGCAGGTTCGTGTGCTGCGGCTCCCACCCGAGCTCCTCGCGGGTGGCGGTGGCGTCGATCGCGTAGCGCAGGTCGTGGCCGGGGCGGTCGGTGACGTGGTCGAAGCCGGGGTCGCCGTCGGTGGCGGTGGCGCCCATCAGCTCGCAGATCATCTGCATGACCTGCAGGTTGGAGTGCTCGCCGTCGGCGCCGATGAGGTAGGTCCGCCCGAGCTCACCTCGTGCAAGGATCCGCAGGACCGCCGAGTTGTGGTCGTCGACGTGGATCCAGTCCCGGACATTGGCACCACTGCCGTAGAGGCGAGGGCGCTGCCCGGTGAGAAGGTTGGTGATCTGCCGCGGGATGAACTTCTCGACGTGCTGGAACGGGCCGTAGTTGTTGGAGCAGTTGCTGATCGTGGCGCGGACACCGAAGCTGCGGACCCACGCGCGCACCAACATGTCCGCGCCCGCCTTGGTGGCCGAGTACGGGCTCGACGGGTTGTACGCGGTGGCCTGGGTGAACCTGTCCGGATCGTCCAGCTGCAGGTCGCCGTAGACCTCGTCGGTCGAGACGTGGTGCAGGCGCACGTCGTGGCCGCGGCAGGCCTCGAGCACGGCGTAGGTGCCCACGATGTTGGAGTGCACGAACGGCCACGGGGTGGCGAGCGAGTTGTCGTTGTGGCTCTCGGCGGCGAAGTGCACCACCGCGTCGTCAGGCCCCGTGAGCTGCGCGACGAGCCGGTCGGTGACGGCGGGGTCCGCGCAGTCGGCCTCCACCAGCTCGACCCGATCCGACGGGAGTCCGGCCAGACTCGCGCGATTGGCGGCGTAGGTCATGGCGTCCAGCACGGTGACGTGGGCGTGGGGGTGCTCACGGACCACGGTGTGGACGAAGTTGGCGCCGATGAACCCGGCTCCCCCGGTGACGACGAGGCGCATGCGGCCAACCCTACCGTCGTGGAGGTGCCGCCTCGGCCGTCTCCCCGGCCTCGGCATCCGCGTCACCGGCCGCCACGTCATCAGCGGAGGTGTCGTCGTCGACGGGGGCCGGATCCCGGCGCAGTTCCCGGTAGTCGGCGAGCATCGTGGCCCGCCGGCGCGCGAAGAAGTCACTGGCCGTCGTGTCGCGCGGGGTCACCTGCACCGTCTCCTCGGCCGGGATGCCGGCCCGGAGTTGGCGGATACGCAGCACCTCGGTGTCCAGTCGCGCGCCGTAGAGCACCGCCATGTTGACCAACCACAACCACAACAGGAACACGATGATCCCCGCCAGCGATCCGTACGAGCGGTTGAAGTTGCCGAAGTTGGAGACGAAGAAGCCGAAACCGGCGGTGGCGACACCGATGATGAGCAGGGCCGCCGCCGCACCCAGCGAGACCCAGTGGAATTTGCGTCCGGCCACGTTGGGCGCGAACCGGTAGAGGATCGCCAGCGCGAGGATGGCGGAGATCAGGGCCCCCGGCCACTTGGCCACGCTCCACACCGCCAACGCCGTCTCGCCGAGGCCGATCCACCCACCCACGGTCTCGGCGATGGGGCCGGTGAACACCAGCGCCAGGCCCCCGACGGCCACGAGGACGATGAGCAACGCCGTGAGCAGCAGGCCGACGGGCAGCAGCCGCCACGGCGGCCGTCCCTCCTCCACTCCGAGAATGAGGTTCATCGCGCGACCGAGCGCCCAGACATAGCGGGACGCGGTCCACAGCGCGATGGTCGCGCCCACCACGAGCGCCGTCCCGGCGGCTTGCGTGGTGACGACGGCCTCGACGGGGCCGCGGATCGGATCCAGAACCTCCGGCGGGGCGATATCGGAGAGCATCTCCATGAGGGCGTCCACGGTCCTGGCCCCCTGACCGAACACGCCGAGCAGCGAGACCACCACCAGGAGCGCGGGAAACAGCGAGAGCACTCCGTAGAAGGTGAGCGCCCCCGCCTGGTCGGGACCCCGGTCGCGGAAGAACTCCCCCACCGAGCGTTCGAGGACCAGGCGGACGGTGCGGAGGCGTCGTCGCGCGGTCGACGTGGTCCCGCCGGAAGTGGTCATCCCCCGATTGTGGCCGTTCGACCGCGCGTGGCGCCTCCCGCCGCGCCCACAGACTGATCACAGATCGCCCACAGTAAGGGCTGCGCCAGACTGATCAGCGCCCGGCGCTCAGCCTGTGGGCAGAGCCCGGCGCTCGTCTCAATGGGGGTGACGCGCCTGCTCCGCCTGGGCCTCGCGGCGGACATCGGCGGCGTCGTCGATGGTCTTCTGCCGCTTCTCCTCGGCCTTGTCACTGGCGGTGGTGTCGCGCGGCGGGAGCTGGATGGTCTCCTCGGCGTGCAGTCCGGCCTGCAGCTCGCGGGCCCGCTCCACCTCGGCGTCGACCTCGGCCCCGAACAGCAGCGCGTTGTTGGTGATCCAGAGCCAGAGCAGGAAGATGATCACGCCGGCCAGCGATCCGTACGTGGCGTTGTAGCTCGAGAAGTTGGACACGTAGAACACGAACCCCGCCGTGGCGACCGCCCAGACCAGCAGCGCCACGATGGCGCCGACGGAGACCCACCGGAACCTGGGTTGCTTGACGTTGGGCGAGAACCCGTAGAGCACGGCCAGGATCACGACGACGACGAGGACCAGCGCCGGCCACTTGGCGATGCCCCACACGGTCACGGCGGTCTCGCCGAGGCCCACGAGGTCACCCACCCAGGCGGCGATCGGCCCGCTGACGACCAGCATGAGCCCGGCAAGGCAGACCAGGAGGAGGAGCACCGCGGTCAACAGCACCATGGCGGGCTTGAGCTTCCAGAAGGGGCGACCCTCCTCGACCTCGTAGATGCGGTTCATGGCCCGCCCGAAGGCGCCCACGTACCCGGACGCCGTCCACAGCGCGCCCAGCAGACCGGTGACGAGGGCGAGTCCGGCGGCGGGGGTGTTGACCAACGATTCGATGGGACCCCGTAGCGCGGCGAGGGTCTCCTCCGGCGCGGCACCCTCGAACAGCTCCATCACGGCGTTGACGGTCTCCTGCCCCTGCCCGAACACGCCGAGCAACGACACCACGGCCAGGAGCGCCGGGAAGATCGAGAGCACCGCGAAGTACGTGAGCGCGGCGGCCAGGTCCGTGCACTTGTCCTTCGAGAACTCGGCGGCGGCACGCTTCAGGCCGACCTTCCAGGTCCCGGATTTCAACGAGGTGGGCGACTCGGGTTTCCCCGAATCCGGGTCGGCGTCCGGGTCAGGCTTGTCGGTGATGTCGCGACTGCTGTTCGGGCTCATGGAAGTGACTGTCCCACCGGCGGCCCGTGCGCGCATCCTGTGGGGTCGATCTCCCCGGGGGTGAAATGCCCGACGTGTGCGTTACCCTCCTGGGTGTCACATCACCAAAGAGTCACTTCACCTGTGTCGCAGCACTCGCGACCCCGACCCCCACAGGAGCACCCATGAGCCTGTCCAACGCCATCCTCCGCGGAGTCACCGGCGCGTTCGTCCTCAACTCGGGACTGTCCAAGCGCAACCTGCCCACCGAGGCGGCCCAGGGCCTACAGGGATTCGCCGCCACCGGCGTCCCGCAGGTCACCAAGCTGGAGCCGGACACGTTCGGCAAGTTCGTCGCCTACTCCGAGATCGGGATCGGCGCGGCACTGCTCACGCCTGTGGTCTCGCCCCGCCTCGCGGGCGCCGCGCTCGGCACCTTCTCCGCCGGCCTGCTGGCGATGTACTTCCGCAACCCCTCGATGACCGAGTCCGACGGCATCCGCCCCTCCCAGGAGGGCATGAGCCTGGCCAAGGACGCGTTCATGGCCGCCATTGCCGGAGCCCTGGTCACGAGCAGGTGACCCGCCCCGGGGCCTGACCCCTCACGCCGAGGCGATGGCCTCCAGGATCGCCTCGGCCAGGTCCGCGCGGCACACCACCAGATCCGGCAGGTAGGTCTCAGCCACGTTGTACTCCAACGGGGAACCGTCCACGCGCACCGCGACGAACCCCCTGGCCAGGGCCACCCCGGCCGGTGCGGCCGAGTCCCACTGGTACTGGCCACCGGCGTGGATGTAGGCGTCCGCCTCCCCGCGCACCACGGCCGCGGCC
>NZ_JAALDZ010000348.1:0-5220 GCF_014145125.1 Dietzia sp. CQ4
ACCGGCTCCCCGCCACGGCCTCCGCCGACGCCACGGCCCCCGCCGGCGACCCGGCCTCCACCGGCGATCCCTCCCGCTCCGCGGGGCACGGGGTCACCGACATCGAGCGGCTGGCCGCCTCCCACGACTCAGCCGACTTCTCCACCAGCGTCTCGGTGGTCACCGGCACGGGCCACCCGCTCGAGGAGGTCCCGCCGATCGTCGGTCTGTCCCTGTACCGCACCGCGCAGGAGGCACTGGCCAACGTCCGGCGACACTCCACCGCCGACCGCGCGGGAGTGGTCCTGCGCACCGGCGAGAACCCGGGCGGGAACCCGTACGCGGAGGTGGAGATCACCGACGCCGGACGCCCCCGGGCGGGGACCTCGGGGAGCGGACTGGGACTGCTGGGCATGCGCGAACGGGTGCGCTCCCACGGCGGCGAGTGCGAGATCGGCCCCCGGGTGACCGGCGGCTACCGGGTGCGGGTGCGTCTGCCCTACCGCCCCGACGTGGACGCCGACCGGGAATGAGCGACAACTCGGCGGGACCCGATTCCGCGGTGGGCGAGGACTCCACCGCGGTCCTGCGGATCCTCGTGGTGGACGACCAGGCGCTCATGCGCTCCGGATTCTCGATGATGCTCGGCGTGGAACCGGACCTGGAGGTGATCGGCGACGCCGCCGACGGCGCGGAGGCGGTCGAGATGTGCCGGCGGCTGCGCCCCGACGTGGTGTTGATGGACGTGCAGATGCCGGGCACCGACGGCATCGAGGCGACGCGGCTCATCACCGCAGAGGCCCTGTCCAAGGTCCTGATCCTCACCACGTTCGACCGGGACGACTACCTGTTCGACGCACTGCGGGCCGGGGCGAGCGGATTCCTGCTCAAGAACTCCGACCCGGAGGACCTGGTCGACGGGGTCCGGGCCGTGGGCCACGGTCACGCGCTGCTCGCGCCCGAGGTCACGCGTCGGGTCATCGAGAGACTGACCACTCCTGTCCCGTCGGATGGCCGCGCCCCCACCCCCGCCGGCGCAGGATCTCGTCCGCCCTCCCTGGACCTGCTCACGGCCCGGGAGACCGAGGTCCTGCGTCTGGTCGCGCGGGGGTTGTCCAACGCGGAGATCGCGCGGACGCTGGTCGTGGGCGAGGCCACGGTCAAGACCCACGTGTCGGCGTGCCTGTCCAAACTCCACCTCCGCGACCGCGTCCAGGCGGTCGTCCTGGCCTACGAGGCCGGTCTCGTCCAGCCCGGCGAGTGACCGCGACGCCCCAGGCGGCCGTCCGCCGACCGTCTCCCCCCTGAGGGGGAGTCCCGCCCGACCGACCCCGGAGATGTCATCCTCCCGGCTGATCCGCCGGGCCACCCGTCGGCCATAGCGTGGACCCGGTACAGGACACCAGGGAGGACACCATGCTGGAACTCGACGGGCTCACCCGACGCTTCGGGGAGACCCTCGCCGTGGACGATGTCGGATTCGAGGTCCCGCGAGGGGCGATGACCGGCTTCGTCGGCGGCAACGGCGCCGGGAAGACCACCACCATGCGGATGATCATGGGCGTGCTGCAGCCCTCCGCCGGCACGGTCACATGGCGTGGCCGGGAGGTGACCGTCGCGGATCGTCGCACCTTCGGGTACATGCCCGAGGAACGCGGGCTGTATCCCAAGCAGCCGATCCTCGACCAACTCGTCTACCTCGGCAGACTCCAGGGGCGCAGTCCGGAGGGGGCACGACGCTCGGCGACCGAGCTGCTCGGGCGGTTCGGGCTCGGCGACCGCACGGCGGACAAGCTCGAATCGCTGTCACTGGGCAATCAGCAGCGCGTCCAGATCGTCGCGGCGGTCATCGGCGGACCGGAACTGCTCGTCCTCGACGAACCCTTCTCGGGTCTCGACCCGGTCGCCGTCGACTCGATGGTCGACCTGCTGCGCGAGTACACCAGCCAGGGTGTGCCCGTGCTGTTCTCCTCGCATCAGCTCGACCTGGTGGAACGGCTCTGCGACCACCTCGTCGTCCTGGCGCGCGGGCGGGTGGTCGCCCGCGGGACGGTGGACGACCTCCGCCGACGGGGGCGCGTCCTGCACCGCCTCGTCGTCGGCACCGACGCCGGGTGGGTCCGGGGGCTGCCGGGGGTCCACGTCGTCGACGTCGACGGCCCCACCGCCCTGATGGACCTCGACCGCCCCGAGGTGACCGATCTGGTCCTCCGTGAGGCGATGGCGCGCGGCAGCGTCCGCGAACTCGCCGAAGTCGTCCCGACCCTGTCCGAGATCTACCGCGAGGTGACGTCATGACCACCACGACCCCCACCCGGCCGCCGGCGACCGATTCCGCGTGGCGCATCGTCGCCGGTCGCGAGATCATGGTCAAGCTCCGCGACCGCAACTTCATCATCTCCACCCTCACCACGATCGCGATCTTCGTCGTCGCCTTCGGCCTGTCGTTCCTCCTCGGCGGGCGCGACGGCGAGAAGACCGTGGCCGTCGCCTCGAACGACGCCGCGGCCATCGTGCAGGCCGCCGGTGCCGGGTCGGCCGCCAACGGCGGAGGCGCCGACGAGGGTGCCGGGTCCGACTCGCAGCCGGTGGCCGGTTCCACGATCGAGCTGTCCGTCGTCGAGGTCGCCGACCCCGACGCCGCCGAACGTGCGGTGCGGGAGGGAGACGCCGACGCCGCTCTGCTCGGTGACCCGGGCGCGTGGACGCTCGTCGGGTCGGACGGGGTCGACTCCGACATCGCCGCCGCGGTGGGTTCCGTGGTCGCGGCCGACGCTCTCGAGCGCAATGCCGCCACTGCGGACGTCTCCGTCGAGGAGCTCACCGCCGGTTCCGTCGTGCAGGAGCGCCTGCTCGATCCCGACGGGGCGGCCAACGAGGGCGTCCAGCTGATCGCCGGGTTCGTCTTCGTCTTCCTGTTCTACATGGCGGCGATCCTCTTCGGGTACGCCATCGCCAACAGCGTCGTCGAGGAGAAGCAGTCGCGGATCGTCGAGATCCTCGCCGCCGCCATCCCGTTGCGCCAACTCCTCGTCGGGAAGGTCGTCGGCGCCACGGTGCTCGCGTTGGGCCAGATGGCGATCTTCGTGGCCATCGGACTGATCGGCCTGACGTTCACCGAGTATTCCGCGCTCCTGCCCTCGGTGGCCGGCGCTGCGGGCTGGTACCTGGTGCTCTTCGTCATCGGTTTCGTCGCACTGGCGTGCCTGTTCGCCGTGGCCGGCGCGTTGGCCACGCGGGCGGAGGACGTCCAGTCCACCTCGTCCCCCCTGCTCACGCTGATCATGATCGCGTCCTTCGCGGGACTGTTCCTCCAGGGCACCTGGCAGGTGATCGGCTCGTACGTGCCGATCATGTCGACGGTGACGATGCCGATCCGCCTGGTCGAGGGCACGGCCGAGTGGTGGGAGCCGGTCATCGCGGCGGTGATCACCCTGGTCGTCGCGGGGGCCGTGATGGTGGTCGCGGAACGGGTCTACCGACGGTCGATCATGCAGACGGGCGGCAAGCTCACCTACCGTCAGGCGCTCTCGCTGACCGAGTGAGCGGAGTGGATCACCCGCGGGTCCGGTGACGCGGACAGGAGGAGAGTGTCGGAGCCGGAGCGGCGGGGTGTCGGGGCGTCAGCCCCCGGCCCCCGCCATCTCGCTGTCGACCAGTCGGTAGCCCTGTCCGCGCACGGTCTCGATCGCTCGTGCACCGAAGGGGGTGTCGATCTTGCGACGCAGGTAGCCCACGTAGACCTCGACGATGTTGTCGTCCCCGTCGTACGCGGCATCCCACACCGCCCGCAGGATCTGGGGTTTGGACACCACCTGGTTGCGGTTCCGGATCAGGTACTCCAGGACCGCGTACTCCCGCGCCGTCACCGGGATCCGCTCACCTCCCCGCCGCACCTCCCGCGCGGCGGGATCGACCTCCAGGTCACCGGCGACGAACGAGACGGGCCGCTCGGGGGCGCCCCGTCTGACCAGCGCCCTGAGCCTGGCTTCCAGGACCACGAACGAGAACGGTTTGACCAGGTAGTCGTCGGCGCCCAGGTCGAACGCGTCCGCCTCGTCGTACTCGCCGTCCTTCGCGGTGAGCATGAGCACGGGGGTCCAGATCTCGCGGCGCCGCATCTCGCGCACCACCTCGTAACCACTGCGCCGCGGCATCATGATGTCGAGGACCACCACGTCGAAGTCCCCGTCGGCGGCCATCTCGAGTCCGATCTCCCCGTCCGGGGCCGTCTCGACCGCCCATCCCCCGGCGGCGAGGCCGCGCCGCACGCTCTCGAGGAGCGCAGGTTCGTCGTCGACAACGAGTACCCGCATACAGTGCCCTCCGCCCGTGTCCCGTTCGATCGCGTGGCCCGCGACGCCTACTCGGCGCCCGGGTCGATCTCCTGGTCCATCTGCTCGGCGGGGACCAACGAGTCGGCGTGACGCCGCACCACCCTGGCGGGCACCCCGGCGACGGTCGTGTGCGGCGGGACCTGGTCGAGCACCACCGAACCGGCGGCCACCCGCGAGCACTCGCCGACGTGAACATTGCCCAGCACGATCGACCCGGCCGACAGCAGCACCCCCGAACCGATCTTGGGGTGGCGGTCGCCGTCCTCGTTCCCCGTCCCGCCGAGGGTGACGCCCTGGAGTATCGAGACGCCGTCGCCGATCACGCAGGTCTCACCCACCACGATGCCGGTGGCGTGGTCCACCAGGATCCCGGAGCCCACGCGCGCGGCCGGGTGGATGTCCATGGCGAAGACCTCGGACACCCGGCTCTGGAGGAACGAGGCCGCCATGACCCGTCCCGAGTTCCACATCTCGTGCGCGACGCGGTGGATCTGGAGCCCGAGGAACCCCTTGGCGAACAGGTAGGGAACCAGGTAGTTGGGATAGGCCGGGTTACGCTCGAAGCTCACCACGAGGTCGGCCGCGACCGCCTCCAGGACGTGCGGGTGCTCGACCAGGATCGCCCTGATCTCCTTCTCCAGGACGTGCCGGCCGATCTCGGGGGTCGCGATGCGTGAGGCGGCGAGCCTCGCGAGGGATTCGCCCAGGTCGTCGCATCCGTCGACGAGATCCAGGACCAGGCCGGCGATGAGGGGTTCGTCGCGACTCTGCGTGGCGTCCACGGACAGCCGGTCCCAGACCGCGCGGACGGAGGAGTCGGCCTCCGTCTGCGGGACGCAGGGGTTCTCGATGCTCAGCTCGATGGTCACCCGGTACAGGGTAGGCCCGTTCGGCTTTCCGGGTC
>NZ_JAALDZ010000349.1:0-9642 GCF_014145125.1 Dietzia sp. CQ4
GCCGTCGTCCAGTGCGGCCAGGACCGCGGCCAGCGTCGGCTCGGACAAGCCCTTCGGCAGCCGCACCGGGGCCCGGCCCTCCGGTGCCCGGGTCGGTCCCTCCGTCGCCGGGGCCGTGGGCCCCACGCCCGCCCCCCTCCGTAGCAGGGCGTCGATCTCCCCCTGCCCGAACGAGTCGAGCTCGGCCGGCGGCCCGGCGGCGAACTCGGACCGGAACCGCTCCAGTCGCTCGACCATCGCGGCCCTGGTGAAGGGCTTGACCAGATACCCGGCGACCTGGCCGGACAGCGCCTGCCGAACGGTGATGCGGTCCCGCAACGAACTCACCACGATCACACTGATCGGGCGGCGGGAGATCGTCCGGATCCGGTGCAGCACCTCGATCCCGCTGAAGCCCGGCAGGCCGATGTCGAGTAGCACCAGGTCGATCCCGCCACCGGCCACCCACCCCACCGCCCCCTGCCCGTCGGCGACCGCGGCGGTCACGCCGAAGCCCGCGACGCCCTCCACGTACCGACTGTGCAGGCGCCGCGCGACGGGATCGTCGTCGACGATGAGCGTCCGGATGACGCGGCCGCCCTGTCCCTCGTCCGTCATCGTCCCCCCCGCAGCCGTACGGTGACCAGCGCCCCACCGGCCGGCGACCTGCCCACCTCGATCTCACCATCCCGGTCCAGCACGATCTGCCAGACCACCGCCAGGCCCACGCCGCGCGTCGCGTTCCGGCCACCCGGCTCCTTGGTGGAGTAACCGTGCTCGATCATCGTCGGAAGCGCCTCCGGGTCCAGGCTCGGCCCGTCGTCACCCACCGCCACCTCGGTGCCGAACTCGTCCGCCAGCACCAGAACCTGGACGTGGCCCCCGGGCCCCGCCGCCTCGACGGCGTTGATCACCAGATTGGCGATGAGCGAGAGGTCGTCGCCCCCGAGCTCACCTGCGCTCGTCGAGGTCAGGGGGTCGATCTCCAGCAGTCCCCCCTGTGTCCGGTACTCCGCCGCCATCTCCCCCAACACCGCGCGCAGGCGCGGATCCTCGACGCCCCCGTCGCGGGTGTCCGCACCGGTGATGGGGGCCAGCTCCGCCAGGTAGTCCAGTGCCGCGTCGGCCTCGCCGCTCTCGACCAGCCCGTACACCGCATGGATGCGGGTCCGGAACTCGTGGGTCTGCTCGCGCAGAGCCCGGGACAACCGTCGCTGCTCCCCCAGTTCGGCGTTCTCCGCCTCCAGCCTGCGGACCCGGGCGCCGATCGCCGCCGAGACCCCGGCGGCCCCGGTCAGCCCGACCAGCACCGCCAGCAACACCCACGGTGCCATCGCAGTGAGACTCGACCGCAGGTCGGCGGCGATCTCCGATTCGAGCACCCCGACCGATGCCGCGCCGACCACGTCGCCGTCGCGGTACACGGGCACCTTGGCACGCAGGGTCGGACCGAGCGTCCCCTCCTCGGTGCCGACGAAGGTGGCTCCCGCCAGGACGTCCGACGGGTCGGTCGAGACCGGTCGGCCACGCTCCCCTGCCACCGGGTGGGTTATCCGGATCCCCCGCGCGTCACTGATCACGACGTAGTCGACGCCGGACGCCTGCTGGATCAGCTCGGTCAACGGTTGCAGCTCCTGCTCGGCGTCACCCCGCCCGATGGCCTCCCGCACCTGGTCGAGATCCGCGAGGCTACGCGCGACCGCGAGGACCCGCTCGGTCGTGGCCTCGCGCACCTGCCGCTCCTGGGCCCGGGCCGCGGCGAAGGCCGTCAGGCCCACGCAGGTCACCACGACAGCGCACTGGATCAGCAGCACCACGAGGAGCCGGAACCGCCGGCTGAGCAACCACTCCGAGTACCGCGCCACCCCGCTCCTCCCCTCGCCCGCACCGCCACCGTCCGGCCCGGCGGCGTGAGCATCAATGAGCACAAAGACTAGTTGTGCCCCACATCACACGTTGCCGATCCATGCTCAGCTCATCCCTCGGTGGCGCTCATGCCATCGACCACCTGGAAGGACCGTTGATGCGACACCCCTTCGCCCGCATCCTGACCGTGGTACTCGCCGTCGGGCTCACCACGGCCGCGGCGACCGACGCCAGCCGATCCGGAGGCGGCGACAACCCGCGGACCCAACTGAGCATCATCGCACCGGCCGCCCCCGGGGGCGGGTGGGACACGTTCGGCAGGGAAGCACAGCAGGCACTCATGACCAACGGGATCGTCAACGCGGTGCGGGTCCGCAACGTCCCGGGCGCGGCCGGGACCATCGGACTGACCCAGTTCGTCCAGCTCGCCGGACGCACCGACTCACTGCTGGTCACCGGCGGCGTCATGGTGGGCGGGGTGATCCTGCAGGATTCCGACGCCACGCTCGAGGACACGACGCCGATCGCCCGCCTCGCCGACGACTACAACGTGCTGGTGGTCCCCGCGGACTCCCCGTACCAGACCCTCGACGAGTTCCTCGCGGCATGGCGTGAGCATCCGGGCATGGCGATCGCGGGCGGGTCGCTCGGGAGCATCGACCATCTGCTCACCGGCATGCTCGCCGACGCCGCCGGCATCGACCCGGCCCTCGTCAACTACATCGCCTATTCCGGTGGTGGGGAGGTCGTGAGATCGATGATCAGCGGCTCCGCGCTGGGCGCCATCTCCGGCGCCAACGACTTCGACGCCCAGATCGAGGCGGGCGAGCTCCGTGCGCTCGGGGTCTCGTCGGCGACCCCGGTCGAGGAGCTGTCGACCCCGACCTTCATCGAACAGGGAGTGGACGTGTCCATGTCGAACTGGCGCGGACTGGTCGCCCCACCGGACATCCCGGACGAGGTCCGGGACGAGCTCATCGCGATCATCGCGGAGATGCGCGAGACCGACGAGTGGCGCGACACCCTCGGGCGCAACAACTGGACCGACGAGTTCATGGCAGGTGACGAGTTCGCGCGGTTCCTCGACGCGGAGATCGCCACGACCGAAGACATCATCAGGGAGCTGGGACAATGACACTCTTATCCGACCAGACGAGCACGGCGGTCCCGCCGGCCCGGTCCGGCGACCGGAGGCGGTGGTGGCGCGACCGGACCGAGCTCGGGTTCGCCGCCGGCGTACTCGCGCTCGCAGTGTTCATGATCGTGCAGATCATCACCATGGATGTCCCCGAGGGCGTGGGAGCACCCGGGCCGCGGTTCGTCCCCGCCCTCGTGGCCGGATTCCTGATCCTGACCGGCGGACTGCTGGCGATCAACGTCATCCGCACCCCTCGGCACACCGCGGCCACCTCGACCATGGGTCAACTGTCCACCGACATGCTCGAGGACCTGGCCGCGATCGACGACCCCGTCGACTCCCCCACCACGACGTCGCCGGTACCCGCCGCCGACCCGGAGTACGTGCCCGTCGACTACCGCACCACCGGAATCGTGATCGCCGCCCTCATCGGGTTCGCGTTCCTGCTCCAGCCCGTCGGCTGGCTGGTCACCGCCAGCGCGCTGTTCTGGATCGTGAGCCGCGCGCTGGGGAGCAGACGGCCGGTCTTCGACATCGCCGTCTCGGTGATCTTCGCCTCCGTCATCCAGATCGCGTTCTCGGCCGGGCTCGGCCTGGGACTGCCCGCCGGAATCCTCGAAGGAGTCGTGCCGTGGAGCAACTGAGCCTGCTGGGCGAGGGCCTCGCCGGGGTGCTCACCCCGATGAACCTCACCCTCCTGCTGATCGGTGCCCTCCTCGGCACCGCGGTCGGTGTCCTACCGGGACTCGGCTCCGCGATGGCGGTCGCCCTGCTCCTGCCGGTCACCTTCACCCTCGACCCGACCGGCGCCTTCATCATGTTCGCCAGCATCTACTTCGGCGGACTGTTCGGCGACTCGACCTCCGGGATCCTGCTCAACACACCGGGCAACTCGTCCGCCATAGCCACGACGTTCGAAGGGCACCGGATGGCCAAGAGCGGCCGGGCGGCCAAGGCCCTGGGGATCTCGGCGATCGGCGCGTTCACGGGCGGCATGATCGCGTGCGCCTGCGTGGTGATGTTCTCCCCCTATCTGATCGTCCTCGCCCGGGCGTTCTCGTCACCGGAGTACTTCGCTCTGGCGGTGTTCGCCTTCGTCGCCATCTCGGCGGTGGTCGCCGAGTCCGTCGTGAGGGGACTCGCCGCGCTCGGGCTGGGTCTCGCTCTCGCCCTGGTCGGAACCGATTCGATGACCGGCACCCAGCGATTCACGCTGGACAACCCGTCCCTGTTCGAGGGCATCTCGATCATCGTGATCACCGTGGGCCTGCTGGCCCTCGGCGAGGTGCTGCACCAGGCGTCGCGGATCCACCGCGAGGCGCACATCGGCGGTCCGGTGACCACCGAGGGCTCACCGTTCCCGACCCGGAAGGAGATGCGCAGAATCGTGCCCGCCTTCCTCCGCGGCACGGCGTTCGGTCTGCCCTTCGGCACGATCCCGGTCGGCGGCTCCGAGGTCCCGACGTTCCTCGCCTACGGCACCGAGAAGGCACTGGCCGCGCGGCGCCACGACCCAGACTTCGGCACCCGCGGCGCGCTCCAGGGCGTCGCCGCACCCGAGGCCGCGGGCAATGCCACCGCCGGCAGCGCGATGGGGGCGCTGCTCGTCCTGGGCCTGCCGACCTCGGCGACCGCCGCCATGATGCTGGCCGCGTTCCAGCAGTACGGGATGCAGCCCGGTCCCCTGCTGTTCGAGACGAGCGCCGCACTGGTCTGGCCGCTGCTGGCCAGCCTGTTCGTCGGCCTGATCATCCTGTTGATCATCAACCTGCCGTTCGCGGCCGTGTGGGCGAAGCTGCTGCTGATCCCCCGCCATTACCTGTACGCCGGGGTGACGGTCATCGCGATGCTCGGCACCTACGCGATCTCCTCGTCGACGCTCGATCTCTGGATGGTGATCGCGATCGGCATCGTGGGATTCCTCATGCGCCGGTACTCGATCCCGCTGGCCCCGGTGCTGATCGCCGCGATCCTCGGACCGCTGGCGGAGCTCGAACTGCGTCGGTCGCTCGCGCAGTCCGAGGGCGATGTGTCGATCCTGTTCTCCTCGACCATCACCCTCACGCTGTACGCGTTGCTGGCGGCGGCCGTCGCGGCGAGCATCATCCAGCACACCCGGCACCGTCGTCGTCGGCGCGTGGAGGCCGCCGAACGGGTGGAGCCCGCCGCTCGGTGAGGGAACCGCGGGACACGACGAAGGCCGCCCACGACACGTGGGCGGCCTTCGTGATCCTGATCGGTACCGGTGGGGGGACTCGATCCCCCGACCTCACGATTATGAGTCGTGCGCTCTAACCAGCTGAGCTACACCGGCATGCCCTGCCAGTCGGGCGATCGAACCGCCCCGCACAGTGCGAGCCCCCTGACGGAATCGAACCGTCGACCTTTTCCTTACCATGGAAACGCTCTACCGACTGAGCTAAGGGGGCCGGCCACTCCGGTTCGCGAATCACTTCGCGGCTCGGGGTGAAAGCCTCTAGCAGATTACACACACGCTCGAACGGGGCACAAATCGCCCGGTTGGATGGGGTCGGCGCCCCGCTGGCAGGATGAGGGGCATGCGAATCTCCGTGGTCGTCCCCGTCCTCGACGACGCCCACGAGCTCGCCGGGTGCCTCGCGGCCCTGCGTCGCCAGACCAGGACACCGGACGAGATCGTGGTGGTGGACAACGGTTGCGCCGACGACAGTGCCGAGGTGGCCCGCGACGCCGGGGCCCGGGTGGTCACCGAGGCCGTGCGGGGCATCCCCTCGGCCACGGCCACCGGTTACGACACGGCCTCGGGAGACGTGATCGCCCGCCTGGACGCGGACTCCCGCCCGGGCCCGGACTGGGTGCAGCGAATCGACAAGGCGTTCACCGAGGACCCCGAGCTCGTGGCGATCTCCGGCCCGGGCGAGTTCATCGGGCTGAGCGGCTGGCGGGCCCGCGCCGCCCGGCTGCTCTACATGGACGCGTACTTCGTCTCCGTGGGCGCCGCGATGGCGCACCCGGTGCTGTTCGGGTCGAACCTGGCGATGCGGCGCGAGGCCTGGGATCGCGTGCGGGACGGGGTGAACCGATCGGACCCGGAGCTGCACGACGACATCGACCTGTCGTTCCAGTTCGGTGCCGCCGACCGCCTCCGGGTGGACCGGTCGCTCACCGTGGGCATCTCGGCGCGCCCGTTCGACGATCCCGCCGCGATGCGCCGACGGTTCTCCCGCGCGTTCCGGACGATCGCCCGCAACTGGCGCATCAGCCCGCCCTCGCAACGCTGGATGGCCCGCGTCCAGCGCTGAGGCCTCAGGCGCGTCCTCGACGTGCGCGCCCCGGAGGTCGCGTGACCGCGGGGGCGGCGAGCGGCGTCAGGACCAGACGAGCACCGACCACAGAACGATCTGCGTCACGCAGAAGCCCGCCAGCATGTTGAGCACCAGGAAGCGCTTCCAGCCCTCGTTGGTGCGCTCGGCATCGGCGTCGGTGACCCCGACATAGGCCGCCACGGTGGCGAGGTACGGCAGGATCGCGAAGGCGGCCCCGGAGGCCGGCCACGGCGCCGCCGCCAACAGGACGACCACCGCCGCGACGTAGCAGGCCAGCGCGAACCACACCGCGGCCCGGGCCCCGAGCACGGTGGCGACGGACTTCAGGTCCGCCTCGCGGTCGAAGCGGACGTCCTGCACGGCCCCGAAGGCCTGCGAGGCCGCACCCCACAGCATGAACGCGATCAGGCACGCCCACACCCCCCCGGTCAGTTCCGCACCGGCGATGGTCCAGCCGACGATCGCCGGGGAGACGAAGTGGAACGCGGAGGTGAGCGAGTCCAGGAACGGGATCTCCTTGAACCGCAGCCCCTTGGCGCTGTAGGCGATCACCGCGAACGCGCTCGCGGCGAGCCACAGGGACGACTCCACCGTCCCCGTCAGCACCAGGTACACGAGGAACGGCACGGTGGTCACCGCCGAGGCCACGAGGGTGGCCGTGTGACGGGACCGCTCGAGCACCGATCCCTCGACCCCGCCCTTGCGGGGGTTGCGCAGGTCGGACTCGTAGTCGAAGACGTCGTTGATCCCGTACATCGCGAGGTTGTACGGCACCAGGAAGAAGATCGTGCCGATCACGCCGACGAGGTCGAACCCCCCGGTCGCCAGGAAGTACGCCAGGGCGAACGGCGCGGCGGTGTTGACCCACGACACCGGCCGGGACGACCAGAACAGCGTGGTGAGCAGTCCCGGCGTCCCGGGCCGCTCGGGGGTGCGGACCTCGTCGTCGTCGCCGGGCTCCGGGGCGCGCGTCAGCAGCGCGTCCCCCCTCCCCGACACCGTCGGGCTCCCCACCTCGGCCCCGACCCGGGGTGACGCGGTGAGCAACGCCCACACCGACGGCACGAAGACCGCCGCGGCCACGGCGTAGGCGAAGTCCTCGATGGGCGCCACACCCAGGCGGATGCCGCTGGTGAGCGAGTCGTCATAGGCCACGAGCCCGGCCGAGATCATGATGTTGTCGAAGACCGCGGTGAGGATCATGAGGATCAGCAGCGCGCCGCCGACCCCGATCAGCCACCGGCGTCTCTCGGGCCCGCGCAGGCGCCAGGCCGCGAGGAGCGCCACGGCCACCACGGGGATGGACATGGTGAGGTTGAGGGTCGTGTACAGGCTGGTCACCGGCGTTCCCCCGTCATCCGGGAGGGCCGGGACGCCCTGGCCGCCCGGGAGTCCCGCGCGTGGTCGACCGCGCGCGAGACCCCCGCCGCGCACACCAGCGCGAGGTGGGACAGGAACGCCAGGAACACGACCTCCTCGAACGGGATCTCCGGCGCCACCAGCAGCCCGGTCATGAAGTCGGTCTGTCCGCGGAAGAACACCCCGCTGCGCACCCCGAGCACGTCCCAGGTGAGCAGCAACGCCACGGAGGCGGTGACGGCGAGCGCCGCGGCGGCGGGCGCACGGAACGCCGCCAGCTTCCAGCGGTGGTCGATCACCAGGATCCCGGCGAAGGAGACCACCTGGACCAGGAGATAGGACAGCCCGATCACCTGTCGAACACCGTGCCCCCGCCGGGTTCCGCCACCGGGGCGGTCCCCGTGTCGCCACGGACGTGTTTGAGCACCAGCTCGGCGCTGATGAGGCACATCGGCAACCCGATCCCGGGGATGGTGGACGCCCCCGCGTAGTAGAGACCGTCGACGTGCCTGGAGACGTTGCGGGTCCGGAAGAACGCGCTCTGGGCCAGCGTGTGGGCGGGGCCGAGGGCGGTGCCGCGCCATGCGCCTAGGTCGTCCTCCAGGTCCGCCGGGGCGATGGTGCGACGGACGACCACCCGCTCGGCCAGGTCCGGGATCCCGGTCCAGTCGGCGATCTGGGCGATGGCCTGGTCGGCCGCCGCCTCGATGGTCGCGTCGCCCGCGCCGTCCACGCCGCCGTGGCCGAGACCCGGGTCGGCGGGGATGGGGACCAGGACGAAGAGGTTCTCGTGCCCGGCGGGGGCGATGCCGGAGTCGGGTCCGTCGGTCGCGCTGGGTCGGCAGACGTAGAGCGAGGCCGGGTCGGGGATGTGGGTGGAGTCGCCGAAGATGGCGTCGAAGCCCTCCTCCCAGCGGTCGGTAAAGAGCAGCGTGTGGTGCGCCAGCTGCGGCAGCTCCCCCCGGACTCCGAGCAGCATGAGCAGCGCGCCTGGTCCGGGCGTCTTCGAGTCCCAGTAGGACTGCGGGTAGGTGCGGAGCTCCTCCGGGAGCCACCGGGTCTCGAGGTGGTGCAGGTCGGCTGCGCCCACCACGAGTCCGGCGGGCAGCGTCCGCTCGGCGCCGGACCGGTCGCTCACCCGGACGCCGGTCACCCGGGCGCGGGCCGTCCCGCCGTCCGAGCCGCCGTGGGAGGTGGTGGTGAGTTCCACCGCCTCGGTGCCCGTGTGGATACGCACCCCCTGCGCCTCGGCCACCCGGCGGACGGCGGCGATGAGCTCGGTGAACCCTCCGCGCGGGTACAACACCCCGTCGGTGAGGTCGAGATGGCTCATCAGGTGGTAGATCGACGGGGCGAGGTACGGCGACGAGCCCAGGAACACGGCCGGGTAGCCGAGGATCTGGTGGATCCGGCGGTCGGTGAACCGGCGGGCGACGAAGGACTGCAGCGGCTGGACGAGCCGCGCCACCAGCGACCCCGCCCGGGCCAGCACGTCCGGTCGCACCAGAGCGGGGTACGAGGTGAAGTTGGTGTAGAGGAACCGGCGCAGCGCCAGGTCGTAGGTCGCCCCGGCCGAGTCGAGGTACTTCCCCAGAGCGGTACCCGCGCCCGGCTCGAGCGACTCGAACAGGTCCTGCGACGCCTGGCGATCCGAGCGGATGTCGACCGGGTCGGCCTGCCCCTCGAAGTAGACGCGGTATCCGGGATCCAGCCGGACCAGGTCGAGCTCCTCGGCGGCCGACGAGCCGCACAGCCGGAAGAAGTGGTCGAACACCTCGGGCATCAGATACCAGGACGGGCCGGTGTCGAAGCGGAACCCGTCCGCCGACCAGCTGCCGGCGCGACCGCCCACCTCGTCCGTCGCCTCGACCAGCGTGACGTCGCGGCCCTCGCGGGCGAGCAGGGCGGCGGTGGCCAGTCCGGCGATCCCTCCGCCCACCACCACGACGGGGCCGTCCGGGGCCTGCCCACGCGCGTGGGCGCCGGGCAGTCGGT
>NZ_JAALDZ010000034.1:0-12182 GCF_014145125.1 Dietzia sp. CQ4
GCCGGGCCGGCGGCGTGTGGGGATGTAACAAAATCCTAGTCTTGATACGACAAGTCAGTATTGTGTCATCGGCTACCGAGCCGGAGTTCACCCTGCGGCCCGGGGCGTCAGTTCCCGTGGGCCGCGTCGCGCACGAGGACGGGATCGGGAAATGACGAGAAGGCCGGATATCCATCGGGACGGACGCCGCACGGCGGGACGCGGGGGAGCGCGCCGACGCACCCCCGTCGCACTCCGGTCGACGACCGTGGCCGTGTCGGCACTGCTGATCGGGGCCGGCGCGGGTGCGGGGACGGCGGGGGCGCAGAGCCTCGACCCCGGATCCCTGGTGCCGAGCGTCGCACCGGGCAGCCTGCTCGGGGTCCCGTCGCTGAGCGTCGCCGCCCTCACGCAGTTGGGCGCCCCCATCCCGCTGACGTCCGTGCTCGGTTCGGTCGCCGCCGCCGGGTCCGGTGACTTCCCCCGCCCGGGCAGCTCCCAATCGCCCTCGGGGCCCGTCTCCACGCGCGACGGTTCGATCACCCAGACGACGGTGCGCCACATCGCCCCGCTGTTCCCGGGCTCGTTGAACCCCGTCGACCGCCGGGCGGAGGTCTGGACCGTCACATCGGCGTCGATGCAGCGGACCGTCCGGGTCGAGGTGTACCGGGCGCCGGACGGCGTGGACGCCCCCAACGTGTATTTCCTCGACGGCGTGGGAAGCGAATCCCCGTCGGGGTGGAGCACCGGGATGGGCTGGGGGGACCCGGCCCTGCGCGACCGCGCGGTCAACGTGATCGCGCCGACGGGTGCTCCGGCCTCCATGTGGTCGGACTGGCAGGCCGACGACCCGGTCCTGGGGCCGAACATGTGGGAGACCTTCCTCATCGACGAGCTCCCGCCCCTCCTGGAGCAGGGGCTGAGCGGTTCGGCCGCTCCGCTCGCGCACAACGGCAGCTGGGGGGTGATGGGCCTGTCGATGGGTGCTTCCGCGGCCGTTCACCTGGCCAACACCAACCCGGGGATGTTCGACGCGGTCGCCGGGATCAGCGGCGCCTACTCCACGACCGACGAGCTGGGTTACCAGTACGCGCGGTTGACCGTGGCCGCGCGGAACGGCGACGCCACGAACATGTGGGGCCCGCGGGGGTCCCAGGCGTGGCGGGACCACGACACCGTGGCCGACCCGTCCGGACTCGCCGGCAAGACCGTGTACCTCAGTGCCGCCACGGGCCGGGTGGGCTCGGCCGAGCTGGGGCACTTCGGCAGCAACGAGATGATCCTCGTGGACGGGCACGTCCTCGAGAAGGGCTCCTACGAGAGCACCAGGAAGCTCGAGTCCGCCCTGGCCGGAGTCGCGGGGGTCGACCTGCGGATGAACTACATGCCGACCGGCATCCACAACTGGCCCGTCTTCGTGACCCAGATGCTGCCGGGGATGGATCACATCCTGTCGGGTCTTGCGCCGGCGGTCCCGAGCCTCCGGCCGGCGTCCGGGGGAGTGGATCCCGGTTCCGCCGGCTCGGCGGGGTCGCTGGGGTCGACCGGATCGGCCGGCTCCCTCGGCGGCTGAGGGCGATTTGGGGCTCGGGCGCCGAGACCCCTACACTGGAACAGTTGCCCGTGGTAGCCGCGTCGCGAGACCGGTGCGGGTGACGTGGCCGCGTGTGTCGGGTCGGAATCCGGCACACATCTGAACAAGCCTGGTCAGGAGAACCATGATCCAGCAGGAGTCGCGACTCAAGATCGCCGACAACACGGGTGCCAAGGAGATTCTCTGCATCCGCGTTCTCGGCGGATCCAAGCGTCGCTACGCAGGCGTGGGCGACATCATCGTCGCCACCGTCAAGGACGCCATCCCCGGTGGCAACGTCAAGAAGGGTGAGGTCGTCAAGGCCGTCATCGTGCGCACCGCCAAGGAGCGCCGTCGCCCGGACGGCTCGTACATCAAGTTCGACGAGAACGCCGCCGTCATCATCAAGAACGACAACGACCCGCGTGGTACCCGTATCTTCGGGCCCGTCGGTCGCGAACTGCGCGACAAGAAGTTCATGCGCATCGTCTCGCTGGCTCCGGAGGTGCTCTGACATGAAGGTCCACAAGGGCGACACGGTGCTCGTCATCGCCGGCAAGGACAAGGGCGCCAAGGGCAAGGTCATCCAGGCCTTCCCCGCGCAGGAGAAGGTCCTCGTCGAGGGCGTGAACCGCATCAAGAAGCACACCGCCAACTCGGCTGCCGAGCGTGGCGCCTCCTCCGGTGGCATCGTCACGCAGGAGGCCCCGATCCACGTGTCCAACGTGATGGTCGTGGACGCGGACGGCGCCCCGTCGCGCGTCGGAATCCGCACCGACGAGAACGGTAAGCGCGTCCGGGTCTCGCGCAAGACCGGGAAGGACCTGTGACCATGACCGAAACCGCACTTCCCACCGGGTACACGCCGCGTCTCAAGGCGCGGTACAGCGCCGAGATCAAGCCGGCCCTGAACGAGACGTTCGAGTACGCGAACGTCATGCAGATCCCGGGCGTCGTCAAGGTCGTCGTCAACATGGGTGTCGGTGACGCCGCCCGTGACGCCAAGCTGATCAACGGCGCGATCACCGACCTCACGCTGATCACCGGCCAGAAGCCGCAGATCCGCCGGGCCCGCAAGTCCATCGCGCAGTTCAAGCTCCGCGAGGGGATGCCGATCGGCGCGCGTGTGACGCTGCGCGGTGACCGCATGTGGGAGTTCCTCGATCGTCTGACGACGATCGCCCTCCCGCGAATCCGCGACTTCCGTGGCCTCTCGGGCAAGCAGTTCGACGGTCACGGCAACTACACCTTCGGGCTCAACGAGCAGACCATGTTCTACGAGATCGACGTGGACAAGGTCGACCGCCCCCGCGGCATGGACATCACGGTCGTCACGACCGCGACGAACGACGAAGAGGGTCGGGCGCTGCTCAAGCACCTCGGCTTCCCCTTCAAGGAGGACTGACCTCACGGGTCAGGGCCGGACCGGCCGTCCGCGCCGGGGCCCCGCATCAGCGGGTCCCCGGCGACGGGCAGACGGCCCAGCCGTCGGGTCGCGGGTGGCGAGAAGAGCGCCACGCGCGGCGGGTCCCCCGCAGATCGTCAGACGATCGGCGGGCCCCACACAACAGAACATTCGAACTCTTCGTGACAGGCCCACGACGGACACGGCCGGCCCACAGGTCGACCGCACCCGTGCTGCATGGGAACCGTGACGAGAAAGGAACATGGTAAATCCATGTCGATGACCGACCCCATCGCGGACATGTTGACGCGTGTGCGTAACGCCAACTCGGCGTACCACGACACCGTCTCCATGCCGCATTCCAAGATCAAGGGCAACATCGCGGCGATCCTCAAGCAAGAGGGTTACATCACCGACTACGCCGTCGAGGACGCCGAGGTGGGCAAGAAGCTCACCATCGACCTCAAGTACGGCCCGTCGCGCCAGCGCAGCCTGCAGGGCATCAAGCGAGTCTCCAAGCCGGGTCTCCGCGTGTACGCCAAGTCCACCGGCCTGCCCAAGGTCCTCGGCGGACTGGGTATCGCGATCATCTCGACCTCCCAGGGTCTGCTCACGGACCGTCAGGCGAACTACAAGAAGGTGGGCGGGGAAGTCCTCGCCTACGTCTGGTAAGGGGGCGAGAAATGTCACGAATCGGCAAGGCTCCGATCACCGTTCCGTCCGGCGTCGACATCAAGGTCGACGGCCAGACCATCACCGTCAAGGGTCCCAAGGGTGAGCTCACCCAGGATCTCCCCGCACCGATCACGGTGTCGGTCGAGGAGGGCACCATCACGGTGAACCGTCCCGACGACCACCGGGACAACCGGTCGCTGCACGGCCTCTCCCGCTCCCTGGTCAACAACATGGTCGTGGGCGTCACCGAGGGTTACGTGCAGAAGATGGAGATCTTCGGCGTGGGTTACCGCGTCGTCGCCAAGGGCACGGACCTCGAGTTCGCCCTCGGCTACTCGCACCCCGTGCCGATCGCGGCACCCGACGGCATCACGTTCGCCGTCGAGGGCGCCACGAAGTTCTCGATCTCCGGGATCGACAAGCAGCAGGTGGGCCAGATCGCCGCCAACATCAAGCGGCTGCGGAAGCACGACCCGTACAAGGGCAAGGGCATCCGTTACGAGGGCGAGCAGGTCCGTCGCAAGGTCGGAAAGACGGGTAAGTGACCATGAGCAGCACAAAGAAGCGTTCCCCGCTGGGTACCGACGTCTCGACAGCACGTCGTGTCGGCCGTACCCGGCGCCACTACCGCCTCCGCAAGAAGGTCGCCGGTACCCCCGAGCGTCCGCGGTTGGTCGTCAACCGGTCCTCGCGCCACATCCACGCCCAGATCATCGACGACCTGGCCGGCCGCACGCTGGCCGCCGCGTCGACGATCGAGGCCGATGTCCGCACTCTCGAGGGCGACAAGAAGGACCGCAGCGCGAAGGTCGGCCAGCTCCTGGCCGAGCGCGCCAAGGCCGCCGGCATCGATGCCGTCGTGTTCGACCGTGGTGGTAACAAGTACCACGGCCGGATCGCGTCCCTGGCCGACGCCGCCCGCGAGGGTGGGCTGGAGTTCTGATGACCAAGACCACTGCACTGACCCTTAACGGAAGGACCGTCTGATGCCGGGACGTCAGCGTCGTGACGGCGGAAGCACCGGGCCCGCCGCGGACAACAAGACCACCACCAACGACAACGCCCAGGGCGGCCGCAGCGGCGGCGGCGGGGGCCGTGGCCGTGGCGGAAACGATCGTCGCGGTGGCCGCGACGACGAGAAGTCACAGTTCATCGAGCGCGTCGTCACCATCAACCGCGTCTCCAAGGTCGTCAAGGGCGGTCGGCGGTTCAGCTTCACCGCCCTCGTGATCCTGGGGGACGGCAACGGCATGGTCGGCGTCGGCTACGGCAAGGCCAAGGAGGTGCCGGCGGCGATCCAGAAGGGGTCGGAGGAAGCCCGGAAGAACTTCTTCCGCGTCCCGCTCATCGGCTCCACCATCCCGCACCCGATCCAGGGTGAGGCGGCCGCGGGCGTCGTCATGCTCCGTCCGGCCTCGCCGGGTACCGGTGTGATCGCGGGCGGCGCTGCGCGTGCCGTGCTCGAGTGCGCCGGCGTGCACGACATCCTGTGCAAGTCGCTGGGGTCGGACAACGCCATCAACGTCGTCCACGCCACGGTGACCGCGCTCAAGGGTCTCCATCGTCCCGAGGAGGTCGCGGCCCGCCGTGGTCTGCCCATCGAGGACGTCGCACCCGCGGGCATGCTCCGCGCACGTGCCGGACAGGGGGCGTAGATCATGGCCAACCTCAAGATCACCCAGGTCCGCGGCACTGTCGGGACCAAGCAGAACCAGAAGGACTCCCTGCGGACGTTGGGACTCAAGGGCATCCGGAAGACGGTCGTCCGTGAGGACAACGCTCAGACCCGGGGTCTCATCAACGTCGTGAACCACCTCGTCGTGGTCGAAGAGACGGAGTGAGCATGACCATCAAGTTGCATCACCTGCGCCCGGCACCCGGCGCCCACACCGACAAGATCCGCGTGGGTCGCGGTGAGGGCGGCAAGCGGGGCAAGACCGCCGGTCGCGGTACCAAGGGAACCAAGGCACGCAAGAACGTCCCCGCGGCGTTCGAGGGTGGCCAGATGCCGATCCACATGCGTCTTCCGAAGCTCAAGGGCTTCAAGAACCGCAACAAGGTCGTCTTCCAGGTCGTCAACGTGTCCGACATCCAGCGGTTGTTCCCCTCCGGTGGGCAGGTCGGCGTCGCCGAGCTCGTCGCCGCGGGGGCCGTCCGCAAGAACCAGCCGGTCAAGGTCCTGGGCGACGGGGACATCTCCGTGGCCGTGACCGTGGCCGTCGACAAGGTGTCCGCGTCGGCCAAGACCAAGATCGAGGCCGCCGGCGGAAGCGTGTCGGAGGCCGGGGCCTGAGTCCCCGACCGGCCCCCGACGGGGCCGGATGACGGGTGCAGGGGTCGGGTCCGAGAGTCTCGGATCCGGCCCCTGCGCTCATCTTGATACAGTTTTTCTTGTTGTGCGTTCGGGGTGCGGCACCACTGCCGTCGGTCTGACCCTCCCGGCGCATCTGCATTCGACGAAGGCGGCGGCTACGGGCCGTCCATGACCAGGAGGACATGTGCTCTCCGCACTCGCGTCCGCGATCAAGGACACGGATCTGAGGAAGAAGATCTTCTTCACCCTCGGGATCATCATCCTCTACCGCATCGGCGCGCAGATCCCGTCGCCCGGTGTCGACTACCCCAAGCTCCGGGGACTCCTCGACACCGCGATGACCGGGGACAACGCGCAGTTGTACTCCCTGGTCAACCTGTTCTCCGGCGGCGCACTCCTGCAGTTGTCCGTGTTCGCGATCGGCATCATGCCGTACATCACGGCGAGCATCATCGTGCAGCTGCTCACCGTGGTGATCCCCTACTTCGAGCAACTCAAGAAGGAGGGGCAGTCCGGTCAGGCCAAGATGACGCAGTACACGCGTTATCTCACCATCGCGCTCGCGGTGCTGCAGTCCGCCGGCATCGTGGCGCTCGCCGACCGGGGTCAGCTGCTCGGCAACGGCGAGTCCGTCCTCATGGACGGCGACATCCTCACCCTGGCCACCATCGTCATCGTGATGACCGCCGGCGCAGCCCTCGTCATGTGGTTCGGTGAGCTCATCACGGACCGCGGGGTCGGCAACGGCATGTCGCTGCTGATCTTCGCCGGCATCGCCTCGCGGATCCCCGCCGAGGGCGTCAACATCTACCAGAACTCCTCGACGCTGAAGTTCGCCGCGGTCATGTTCGCGGTGGTGCTGATCGTGGTCGCCGTCGTGTTCGTCGAGCAGGGCCAGCGCCGCATCCCGGTCCAGTACGCCAAGCGCATGGTCGGCCGTCGTCAGTACGGCGGCACGTCGACCTACCTGCCGCTCAAGGTCAACCAGGCCGGCGTCATCCCCGTGATCTTCGCGTCGTCCATGATGTACGTGCCGATCCTCATCACCCAGCTGATCCAGGGACCCGAGCCCGCCGCGGACGGGTTCTGGCAGCGGTACGTCATGCAGTACCTGCAGAACCCCTCGAGCTGGGGTTACATCCTGCTGTACTTCGCCCTGATCATCTTCTTCGCGTACTTCTACGTGGCCATCCAGTTCGATCCGATGGAGCAGGCCGAGAACATGAAGAAGTACGGCGGCTTCATCCCCGGCATCCGCCCGGGTCGCCCGACGGCCGAGTACCTCGGGTACGTGCTCAACCGCATCCTGTTGTTCGGTTCCCTGTACCTCGGGTTGATCGCGGTGCTGCCCAACGTCTTCCTCGACATGGGTAGCGGGGGTGGAGACATGCAGAACATGCCGTTCGGTGGCACCGCTGTGCTCATCATGGTGTCGGTGGGTCTCGACACCGTGAAGCAGATCGAGGCTCAGCTCATGCAGCGCAACTACGAGGGCTTCCTCAAGTAGTCGCCCGCACCCCCGAGCACATCACACCGAAAGAAAGGCTGGTCCTCACCATGCGTCTCGTCCTCCTCGGCCCCCCCGGCGCCGGTAAGGGAACCCAGGCGGCCCTGCTGTCGGAGAAGCTCGGGATCCCGCACATCTCCACGGGTGACCTCTTCCGGGCCAACATCTCCCAGGGGACGGACCTCGGCAAGGAGGCCAAGTCCTACATCGACGCCGGGAACCTCGTTCCCGCGGACGTCACCAACCGGATGGTCGAGGCGCGTATCGGTGAGCCCGACGCGACCGAGGGGTTCCTGCTCGACGGCTACCCCCGCAGTGTCGAGCAGGCCGACGCGCTCAAGGGCATGCTCGCCGAGGCGGGTCTCGAGCTCGACGCCGTGATCGAGTTCAAGGTCGACGAGGACACCGTGGTCGCGCGGATGCTCGCCCGCGGTCGTGAGGACGACACGGAGGACGTGATCCGCAACCGCATGGCCGTCTACCGGTCCGAGACGGCACCCCTCCTCGAGTACTACGGCGACGAGGTCACGACCGTCGACGCCGTGGGCGAGGTCGACGAGATCAACGCACGGGCCCTCGCCGCGCTGGATCGCTGAGCAGTCGTGTTCGGTCGGTCGCGCACGAGCGTGGTGACAGCGCGCACTCCCGGCGAGCTGGACGCGATGGAGGAGGCCGGCCGGATCGTCGGTCGTGCGCTCGTGGCCGCACGCGAGGCGGCGGTTCCGGGCGCGACCACCGCGGATCTCGACTCGCTGGTCGACCAGCTGATCCGGGACGCCGGTGCGGTCCCGTCCTTCAAGGGGTACGAGGGGTTCCCCGGGTCGATCTGCTCGTCCGTCAACGAGGTGGTCGTCCACGGGATCCCGGGACCCACCACCGTCCTGCAGGAGGGCGACCTGGTCTCGGTCGACTGCGGCGCGGTGCTGGACGGGTGGCACGGCGACTCCGCGTGGACCTTCGGCGTGGGCGAGTTGGACCCTCAGGTGGCCCTTCTCAACCAGGCGACGCGGGAGGTGCTCGCGGAGGGCATCCTCGCCATGACTCCCGGTAGCCGCCTGACGGACGTCTCGCACGCCCTGGAGACCGCCACGCGTCGCGCGGAGCAGCGTCTCGGCGTCACCCTCGGGATAGTCGACGGGTTCGGCGGGCACGGCATCGGGCGTGAGATGCACGAGTGGCCGTTCCTCGCCAACGAGGGCAAGCCGGGCAAGGGGCCGCGGCTCCAGGAGGGGTCCGTCCTGGCCGTCGAGCCCATGCTCGTCCTGGGTGGCGAGACCGACACCCGCACCCTGGCCGACGACTGGACGGTCGTCACGGTGGACGGGTCGCCGTCGTCACACTGGGAGCACACGGTCGCCGTCACCGCCGACGGCCCGCGCGTGCTCACCGTTCGGCCCACGGACTGAGCGCGGTCGCGGGGGACCGGTGCCGGGCCCTCCGGGCCTCAGGTTAGAGTGTTCCCACTGTTGACCACCGGCCTGAAAGGTCAGGGCATGCTCGTTCACCCCCACGTGCGCCGAACCACGATCACACCGACGCGCACGGCTGTGGCGGCTGTCCTCATGATGGTGGTGATCCTGGCCCAGATGGCGGGACCGACCCCGTCCGCGGCCGCGCAGTCGCTCATGGAGGGCGGACAGGGGTCCCTGATGGAGGACCCCCAGCCGGCGCCGTTCTATCACGCGGACCCCGCGGTGCTCGCGGCCGCGGGTCTCGGACAGGTGATCAACACCCGGGTCGTGACCATGCCCGCGTTCCTCGGGTACGAGGTGACGGAGATCGCGTACCGGTCGACCGACACCCGGGACCGTCCGATCCTCGCGACGGCGACGGTGGTCCGGCCGCCCCACGCGCGCCCGAACGGCCCCGTCCTGAGCTACCAGCACTACCTGAACGCACTGGGGCAGAGCTGCGCCCCCACCGAGACCCTGGTCAACCCGACCCTCGAGACGGTGCAGGACAACGCGATGGCGTTCCTGCGCGTCCGGCTGGACCAGGGCTGGACGGTGCTCATCCCCGATCATCTCGGTCCCAAGGTCGCCTACCCCGGGGGACAGCTGTCCGCGCGGATCGTGTTGGACGGGATGCGGGCCGTCCGCGACGACCCCCGGTTCGACGCCCGGCACAGCCGGTTCGGGGCGCTGGGGTACTCGGGTGGAGGGATCGCCAGTGCCTGGGTGTCGCTCATGCACGACGACTACGCACCGGACGTCAACCTGGTGGGGGTCGCCCAGGGCGGCATCCCGACGGACATGACGACGATGGCGCGGATGATCGGCAACTGGCCGCACCCCGCGTTCGGGTTGGCCTTCGCCGCCGCCGTGGGGATGGCTCGGGAGTACCCGGAGGACATCCGTCTCGAGGAGAAGCTCACCCCCGAGGGCTGGGCGCTGTTCGAGCGGATGAAGGGCAGGTGCACGGCCTCGCTGCTGGTGTACGGCGCGTTCCGGTCCGTGCCCATGGTCCTCGAGGGGGGAGACCTGCTCGCGGAGGAGGGCCTGATGCGGGCCTTCGCGGAGAACAGCGTGCGCCTGACACCGGACGTCCCCCGGGTGCCGGTGTTCATGTGGCATTCCCGCACCGACCCGCTGGTGCCGTTCTGGGACGCGGAGGAGACCGCCACGCGTTACTGCCGCGAGGGGACCCCGCTCACGTGGGAGCCGGGGTTGGCGCCCGAGCATCTCCTCGGCGCGGTGGAGAAGTTGCCGGCCGCGATGAACTGGCTGCAGCAGCGCTTCGACGGGGTGCCGGCAGGACGCGCCTGCTACGGGTGAGCGCCGATTGGCACTAGAACGACCACTGACGTAGGCTTATACGTCGGTGTGCCCACCAGTGCACCAGAATCCGGTAGACGACATCCGGGGAATCGTGGAGGACCGTAACCAGCATGGCAAAGAAAGACGGAGCCATCGAGGTCGAGGGCCGAGTTGTCGAGCCGTTGCCGAACGCAATGTTCCGCGTCGAGCTCGAGAACGGACACAAGGTCCTCGCGCACATCAGTGGGAAGATGCGGCAGCACTACATCCGCATCCTCCCCGAGGACCGGGTGGTCGTCGAGCTGTCACCGTACGACCTCACCCGCGGTCGGATCGTCTACCGCTACAAGTAAAGCGCTCAACTCCCTGAACCAGCCGCCTCTGAAGTACCTGGTCGAGGCGGGTACCACACCCCTGGATGCGGAGGCCAGGGCCCCGGACGGATGCTCATCGTGAGATGACCATGCGGCATCGGGGACGGTCGGGGAGCAGACCTACCGCACGACGAAAGAGAAACGCCACATGGCACGTCTTGCCGGCGTTGATCTCCCACGTGACAAGCGTATGGAGATCGCGCTCACCTACATTTTCGGCATCGGTCGCACGCGGGCCGTCGAGATCCTCGAGCGGACCGGGGTCAGCCCGGACCTGCGCACCAAGGATCTCACCGACGAGCAGCTGACCGTCCTTCGTGACGACATCGAAGGCAACTACAAGGTCGAGGGTGACCTCCGCCGTGAGATCCAGGGCGATATCCGCCGGAAGATCGAGATCGGCAGTTACCAGGGCATCCGCCACCGCCGGGGTCTCCCCGTCCGCGGTCAGCGGACCAAGACCAACGCCCGCTCCCGCAAGGGCCCGAAGAAGACCGTCGCCGGAAAGAAGAAGTAATGCCCCCCAAGTCACGCGCTGCGGGCCCCAAGAAGACGGGCCGTCGCAGGGAGAAGAAGAACGTCGCTCACGGCCAGGCCCACATCAAGAGCACGTTCAACAACACGATCGTCTCGATCACGGATCCGTCCGGCGCCGTTCTGGCCTGGGCGTCCTCGGGCCACGTCGGTTTCAAGGGCTCGCGCAAGTCGACGCCCTTCGCCGCCCAGCTCGCCGCCGAGAACGCGGCCCGCAAGGCGCAGGAGCACGGCATGAAGAAGGTCGACGTGTTCGTCAAGGGCCCGGGTTCGGGTCGTGAGACCGCCATCCGTTCGCTCCAGGCCGCCGGCCTCGAGGTCGGCACGATCTCCGATGTCACCCCCCAGCCCCACAACGGCTGTCGTCCGCCCAAGCGGCGTCGAGTCTGAGCCGGAAGGAACGTAGAGAACCATGGCACGTTACACCGGCCCCGTCACCCGCAAGTCCCGCCGTCTGGGCGTGGACCTCGTCGGTGGGGACACCGCATTCGAACGTCGGCCCTTCCCGCCCGGCCACCACGGCCGCGCGCGGATCAAGGAGTCCGAGTACCGCACCCAGCTGCAGGAGAAGCAGAAGGCCCGCTTCACCTACGGCGTGATGGAGAAGCAGTTCCGTCGCTACTACGAGGAGGCCAACCGCCGGGGCGGTAAGACCGGCGAGAACCTCCTCCAGATCCTGGAATCGCGTCTGGACAACGTCGTGTACCGCGCGGGTCTCGCGCAGACGCGTCGCCAGGCACGCCAGCTCGTGAGCCACGGTCACTTCCGGGTCAACGACCAGAAGGTGACCATCCCGAGCTACCGGGTGTCGCAGTACGACATCATCGACGTCCGTCCCAAGTCCACCAAGATGGACTGGTACGAGATCGCCACCGAGATGCTCGGCGAGCGTCCCGTCCCGGCGTGGCTGCAGGTCGTCCCCACGACGCTCCGCATCCTCGTGCACCAGCTTCCCGAGCGCGCGCAGATCGATGTGCCGCTGCAGGAGCAGTTGATCGTCGAGCTCTACTCGAAGTGATCTGTCCTCCCCCGTCGCCGGGCGGGCCGCACATCGCGGCCCGCCCG
>NZ_JAALDZ010000350.1:0-11138 GCF_014145125.1 Dietzia sp. CQ4
GCGGGCGGCACGCGTACGGGTCTCGCCCCGTCCGGATCCGCGTCGGCCCGGGGAACGGACGCCGGGCCCGCCGGCGCGGTCACACTCGAGAGCCGGTGGAGCGCGGCCTCGCGGGCGGGATCACCGGGGTCCGCGGGACGGGTCCGGGTGTCGGGGAACATGGGCCGACGCTAGCCCGGCGGGGGCCACTCCCGGACCCCGCGGAGGTCTCTCAGTCGTCGTCCTGTGGAGAGACCGGGGGGATGGGGAATGCGGTGTCGACGAGATCGGTCACCGAGACCCCCACGGTCCCGGGCCCCAGGTGCCAGGCCAGGACCTCGTCGAACTCGACGACGAGAACCCGCTCGGGGAACGGGGTCTCCTTGCGGATCTCGGTGGCCATCTCCCGGGCCCGCTCCAGTGCCTCGTGCTGGTGGACGACCACCAGGACGTCGCCCCGGCCGACCTCGTCGCGCAGCAGCGCGCGCAACCTCTCGTGGGCCTTGGTCGTGGTCCTGGCCTTGGCCGCCAGGTCGACCGAACCACCACGCAGCACGATGATCGGGCGCATGGCCAGCGCGCTGCCGAAGAGGGCGGCGACGGCGCTGATCCGGCCACCACGGCGCAGACTCTCCAACGACTCCAGAGCGGCGAAGGTGGACGCTCCCCGGCAGATCCGCTCGGCGAGTTCGTAGGTGGCGGACAGGCCGAGCCCGTTGTTCGCCGCCCAGGCGCACTGGGCCACCGCGGCGCCGAACGCCATCCCGGCGCACCTGGAGTCCGAGACCAGGACGCGACCGCCGAATCTCGTGGCCGCGTCGGCGGCGGACTCCCACGTGCGGGAGAGATCACGTGAGAGGTGGACGGAGACGATGCCCGTGCAGTCCGGATCGTCGAGGAGTTCCTGGTAGATCGCCGACAGTTCGTCCGGGGTCACCGCGGCCGTCGAGACCGCCCGGTCCCCCTCCTCGACCACGTGGAGGCCCACCACGGTGATGCCGAACTCGCGGACCCACTCCTCGGGGAGGTCGGCACTCGAGTCGGTGACCAGGCGGATGGTCATGGCTGCACCACCGGGGGCGTGAGACCGGCATTCCACTGGTCGAGTCGCCAGAGCACGTCGCGGGCCCCCTCGGTCGTCGGCCCGATCTCCGGGGTCGCGGACTGCCCGCTCCAGGACGACCCGGGCCGCGGGTGCGCGGACAGCTGCACCCAACAGGTGTTCCCGAGACCGTTGAAGATCGGGTACTGCTCGACCGGCAGCTCGATCAGAGCGGCGGTGAGGGCGGCGATCGCCCCCCCGTGGGCCACGAGGACCGCCGGGTGCTCGTTCCACCCCGGCGAGGCGTCCACGAGTTCGTCGACCACCTGGCGGGTCCGCCGGGCCACGTCGAGCCGGCTCTCCCCCTCCGGCGGGGACCACCGTGGGGTGCTGCGCCACCGCATCCGCGCATCGGGCCACAGCTCGTCGACCTCGGAATGGCTCATCCCCTGCCACGTGCCCAGGTGGGTCTCGCGCAGGCGCGGGTCGGTCCGGACGTCGAGCCCGACCTCCGAGGCCAGTGCCCGGGCCGTCTCGCGTGCCCGCTGCAGGTCGGAGGAGAGGATCGTCCACGGTCGACGGTGTGCGAGGGCGCGACCGACCGCGTGGGCCTGTTGGACGCCGAGTTCGCTGAGCTCGGTGTCCAACTGGCCCTGCATCCGCAGCGAGGCGTTGTAGTGCGTCTGACCGTGACGCAGCAGGATGAGACGACGGGTCACCGCGGTGTCAGAGCCCCTGATCCCGCTGCGGCTCCTCCGGCGCGAGCGAGTCGTCGGCGCCGCTCGTCGCGGACTCCGGCCGCCCGGAGGTCTCGACGCCCTCGATCTCCACGACCGGGCAGTCCTTCCACAGACGGTCGAGCGAGTAGTAGTCGCGCTCGTCGACGTGCTGGACATGGACGACCACCTCGTTGTAGTCGAGCAGCGCCCAGCGCCCCTCGCGAGTGCCCTCCCGACGCAGCGGCTTGTGCCCCGCCTCGCGGAGCTTGTCCTCGATCTCGTCGACGACGGCGTTGACCTGACGTTCGGTCTCGGCCGAGGCCAGGACGAAGCAGTCGGTGATGATGAGTTGGCCGGAGACGTCGAGCACGACGATGTCCGTGGCCAGCTTCTCGTCTGCGGCGCGGGCGGCGATGCCCGCCATGTCCAGGGCCTCGGGGCTAGCGGTCACTGATGGTTCTCCTCCGTGTGGTGGTCGGTGGGGACGAGCTCGCGGTGTGCCGGAGCCGTCGCGGCGGGGGTCCCGTCGAGCCTGGTGGAGCCCTCGGGGCGGTAGAGGTTGCGTTTGGCGATGTACTGGACGACCCCGTCGGGGACGAGGTACCAGACCGGGGCGTCCTCGGCCGCACGCCGTCGGCACTCGGTCGAGGAGATGGCCAGCGCGGGGATCTCGAGCAGGTGCACGCGGCCGTCACCGATCTGAGCGAGATGCGTGTCGGACAACTCGAAGCCGGGGCGCGAGACCCCGACGAAGGTGGCGAGCTCGAACATCTCCTCCCAGCCGCGCCAGGTCAGGATCTTCTCCAACGCGTCCGCGCCGGTGATGAAGAACAGCTCGACGCCGGGGTTCTGTCGCAACAGGTCCCTGAGGGTGTCGACGGTGAAGGTGGGGCCCCGCCGGTCGATGTCCACGCGACTGACGGAGAACCGGGGGTTGGAGGCCGTCGCGATGACGGTCATGAGATACCGGTCCTCGGCGGGCGAGACGGTACGACCCCGCTTCTGCCACGGCTCCCCGGTGGGGACGAACACCACGTCGTCGAGACCGAAACGGTGGGCGACCTCGCTGGCCGCCACCAGGTGACCGTGATGGATCGGATCGAAGGTCCCGCCCATCACTCCGATGCGGCGTCCGGCGCCCGCGGCGGTCCCCGTCGTGGTCATGGTCGCCGAGTCTATCGGTCCGGCACCACGTTCCGCTCCCTCGCGTGTCCGCGCCCTCACACGGGCAGCAGGCCCGCGACGACCGCCGTGAGCTGCTCGACGTTGCGGCACTCGTGCATGGGGACGTACTGGGAGTACAGCCTGGCCGCCGAGTCACCGGTTCCCCACTGCCTCCTGGGCTCCGGATTGAGCCAGTGGGTGTGCCCGACGCGCTCGCTGACGAACTCGAGCGCCTCCACGGACGGGTCGCGGTAGTTGTTGCGCCCGTCGCCCAGGATGAGCAGCGAACCCGTGCGGGTGAGCGTGTGGGCGTAGCGGTCCGCGAACCCCTCGAGCGCGTGCCCGTAGTCGGAGTGCCCGTCGTAGGTGACGATCGCGGCCTCGCGCACCATCCGGCTCATCGCCGATCCCAGGTCCGACCCGGTCTCGAAGAACGAGGTCACCTCGTCGGTGGTGTCGACGAAGGCGAAGACCCGCACGCGGGAGAACTGCTCACGCAGGGAGTGCACCAGCTGGAGCGTGAAGTGACTGAAGCCGGCCACGGACCCGGAGACGTCGCACAACACCACCACCTCGGGGCGCGCCGGCCGGGGCTTGCGCAGCACCAGCTCCACCGGCACCCCGCCGGTGGACATGGACCGGCGCATCGTCTTGCGCATGTCGATCGCACCCTGTCGGTGACGACGACGCCGCGCGGCCAGGCGACTACCGAGCTGACGTGCGAGGGGACCCACCCGCCGACGCAACGTCTGCAGGTCCTGGTCGTTGGCCCGCAGGAAGTCCACCTGCTCCGCCGCGGGACCCACCGCGTAGTCGGCCACCCGGTCTCGACCCACCGTCTCCGCGGTGCGGCGCCGGGTCTCGTCGGCGACCTCGCGCAGGAAACCCCTGACCATGTCCGCCGCCGAGTTGGCGGCCGCGGATTTCTCGGCGTGGCGCTTGGAACCGTCCGGGTCGAAGGGATCGGCCCCCATCAGGCCGTCGAGGATCTTCTGCATGATCGCGCTGGTGTCCAGTGGACTGAGGGCCTGATAGGCGGAGTAGCGCGGACCGCTCGCCGAGTCGTACGAGCCGAGCTGTTCCACCAGGAGCTCGGCCAACGCCCGGGCCCTGGCCCGCGACTCCTCGGTGTCCTCGAGCAGAAGCGAGGCGATGAGTTCGTTGAGCGCCTCCGGGTCCACCTTGCCGTCGTCGTCCGTCGGGATCTCCACCTCGAGTGCCACCCCGTCCGAGGCGGAGTGCGCCCCGATCGCGGCGGGGAACCACAGGTCGAAGAGCTGGTCGAACACGCCTCGGTGGGTGGGCTTGTGCAGGATCGTGGCGGCGAGCGCCTCTCTGAGCGCCGCACGGTCGAGCAGGTCGATGTGGACCATCGCCGCGGCCGCGTCGACCGCCTCACTCGGCCCCACGGGGATGCCCTTGCGGCGCAGGGCGTCGACGAAGTCGACGAGGTGCCCGGACAACCCGCCGGGCGCACGCGTGGTCATCTCGCCTGACCTCCTGATCGCCGCACGTTAGTTGAGCCGCAGCTCGGCGGCCGCGCGGAGCTGGTCGGACTGGTGCTTGAGCACCACTCCGAGGGTCTGCAGGACCGTCTCGTCGTCGATCGTGTCCAGGCCCAGAGCGACCAGGGTGCGGCCCCAGTCGATGGTCTCGGACACGCTCGGCACCTTCTTGAGCGCCATGGCTCGCAGCACACCGACCACCCGGACCAGTTGCTCGGCCAGCCGGTCGTCGAGCTCCGGCACCCGCGAACCGAGGATCTTGCGCTCCAGTTCGGGGGTCGGGAAATCCAGGTGCAGGTAGAGGCAGCGCCGCTTGAGCGCCTCGGAGAGTTCGCGGGCCGCGTTGGAGGTCAGGACCACGAACGGCTTGCGGACCGCCTGGATCGTCCCGAGCTCGGGGATCGTCACAGCGAAGTCGCTGAGCACCTCGAGCAGCAGGCCCTCGATCTCGATGTCGGCCTTGTCCACCTCGTCGACCAGGAGCACGGTGGGCTCGCTGCGCCGGATGGCGGTGAGCAACGGCCGGGACAGGAGGAACTCCTCCGAGAAGACGTCGTCCCGCGTGGAGTCCCATCCCTCCCCCTGGCCGGCCTGGATGCGCAGGATCTGCTTGGCGTGGTTCCACTCGTACAGGGCCCTGGCCTCGTCGACGCCCTCGTAGCACTGGAGACGGATGAGCTCGGCCTCGGTGGCCGCGGCGACGGCCTTGGCCAGCTCGGTCTTGCCCACGCCCGCCGGCCCCTCGATGAGCAGCGGCTTGCCCAGACGGTCGGCCAGGTACACCACCGTCGCGGTCGAGCGGTCGGCCAGGTAGCCCTGGGCCCCGAGACTCTCGATCACGTGGTCGATGCTCTCGAATGCCGGTCGTTGCGCGGTCCGGGCTCGGTCCATGGGTGGGTCCTTTCGGTGGGAATCGCGTGTAGTGGGCCGTCGACCCGGGTGCCGCGCGTCAGGGACGCACGTGACCCTTGCCGTGGGCGATCCACTTGGTGCTGGTGAGTTCCTCGAGACCCATGGGCCCGCGGGCGTGCAGTTTCTGGGTGGAGATTCCGATCTCGGCGCCGAAGCCGAACATCTCGCCGTCCGTCCACGCGGTGGAGGCGTTGACCATCACCGCGGCCGCGTCGACCCGGGCACAGAACGCGTCGGCCACCTCGATGCTCCGCGTGGCCACCGCCTCGGTGTGTCCCGACGACCAGCGGGCGATGTGGTCGATCGCGGCGTCCACGCCGTCGACCACCTTCAGCGCGATGTCCATGCTCAGGTACTCCTCGCCCCAGTCCACGTCGTCGGCGGGGACGAGTCCCTCGCGGTCGCCGTGCACGGTGACGCCGGCGGACTGCAGTGCCCCCACCACCCGGTCCACGGCGGCGTCGCCGAGGGCCTCGTCGAGCAGCACCGTCTCGGTGGCGTTGCAGACGCTGCAACGGCGGGTCTTGCCGTTGAGCAGCAGCCTGATCGCCTCGTCGAGGTCGGCGTCCCCGTGGATGTAGAGGTGGCAGTTACCGGTGCCGGTCTCGATGGCCGGAACCTTGGCGTTCTCCACCACCGCCTGGATGAGACCCGCGCCACCGCGGGGGATCACCACGTCGACGAGACCGCGCGCCTGGATCAGGTGGGTGACGGACGACCGGTCCGCCGAGGGCAGCAACTGGACCGCCTCCACCGGGAGGTCGTGGCGGGCCAGGACGTCGCGCAGCACCGTCACGAGCGCCTCGTTGGAGTGCCGGGCCGAGCGCGACCCTCGCAGCAGCGCCGCGTTGCCCGACTTGAACGCCAGACCGAACGCGTCGACGGTGACGTTGGGCCGGCCCTCGTAGATCATGCCGATCACGCCCAGCGGCACCCGGACCTGACGCAGCTGCAGACCGTTGGGGCGGGTCGAGCCGCGGGTGACGGTGCCGATCGGGTCCGCCAATGCCGCCACCTGCCTGAGACCGCCGGCGATGCCCTCGATCCGGTCGGCGGTCAGACGGAGGCGATCCAGCATGGCCTCGCCGGTGCCCTCCGCCGCCTGCTCCTCGATATCGCGGGCGTTGGCCCCGAGGATCTCCGCCTGTGCGGCCACCAGGGCGTCGGCCGCCGCCAGCAGGAGCGCGTTCTTGCGTTCCGCGGTGAGAAGTGCCAGGTCACGCGACGCGGCCCGGGCACGCCGGGCCGCGTCGCGGACGGCCTCGCGCGTCGGGTCGTCGGCGGCGTCGCGCATCGGGTCGAGGGCGGGCCGATCGGCGTCCGTCTGGCCGGAGAGGTCGGGGGCGTCGAGGTGGCTCGTGGTCATGAGCGCCAGCTTACCGATGCGACCGGGGAGTCCGACGCGACCTGTCAGACGGCGAGATCAGCCGCGGTCTCGCGCACGGCCAACTCGCGGAAGCGGCGGGCGAGGTCCGGATCGCCGGCGGGCGCGGAGCGCTCGCAGGGTCCCGGCGCCCCGGCGATCTGACGCCACCCCGTCGGGCCGATGTACGAGGCCGGCGGGAGCGTCTCCGTCGCGGCGTACAGGAGAGGTCGCGCCCCGTCTGACGCGGTGGGGACGATCCGTCGACCGAGCAGGTCGAGGACCGCGTTGACCGGCGGGAACGGCGTCGGATCGAGGATCGAGGTGGCGGCGAACCCGGGGTGCGCGAGCTGGACGTCCACCGGCGACCCGGCAGCGTCGAGCCGGTTCTGCAGGTCGAGCCCCCAGAGCATGCACGCGAGTTTGGACTGGGCGTACGCCGCCGCCATGGAGTACGGGCGCCGGCGGAAGTGGGGGTCGGCGAAGTCGATCCGCCCCCTGGCGTGGGCCATCGATGCCGTGATCACGACCCGCTCCCTGATCCGCGGCAGCAACAGCTCGGTGAGCAGGAACGGCCCGAGGACGTTGACACCCAGGTGCAGTTCGAGGCCGTCAGGGGTCTGCCTGCGGGTCCTGCTCATCAGTCCGGCGTTGTCCAGCAGCACGTCGACCGGGTCCGTGTATCCCGCCGCGAAGCCGCGCACGGCGTCGAGGCGGCTCAGGTCGAGTTGGTGGACCTCGGTCGAACCGCCGATCTCCGCCGCCGCCGACTCGCCTTCGGCGCGGGTGAGGGAGGGCAGCACCACGTGGGCACCGCGACGTGCTGTCTCGCGCGCCACCTCCTTGCCGATCCCGCTCGTGCCGCCGGTCACCATGACGGTCTTGCCGCTCAGGTCCGGCAGGCGGTCCACGGTCCACTTCTGCGCGCTCATGGGCACAGTGTGCTGTGACCGCGGGCCGAGCGGGGCCGCTACCGTTCGCGGTGGTGATCACCGCTGTTCAGGCGCAACCCGGGAAGTCGACGACGACCACCTGTGATCGGTGGCACACTCTGAAACCCGATGGGTCACCGCGGGACGAGTTCCGATCCGAGGAGAGACAGTGGCCGAGATCCCTCACACCACCGCTCGTCACACCACAGCGCGTCACACCACTGCGCGTCACACCACCAACGAGGGCGGTGCGTCACTGGACCTCAACTCCGTGTTCGTCCGTCCGGGCGAGGCCACCGAGCTGCCCCGCTTCGAACTGCCGAGGGACCAGTCCCTTCCCGAGACGGCCTACCAGATCGTGCACGACGAGGCGATGCTCGACGGCAACGCGCGGCTCAACCTGGCGACGTTCGTCTCCACGTGGATGGACGACGAGGCCCGGCGCCTGTACGCCGAGACCGTCGACAAGAACATGATCGACAAGGACGAGTACCCCCAGACCGCGGCGATCGAGGAGCGGTGCTGGAGGATGATCGCCGATCTCTGGAACGCGCCCGACGTCGAGCAGTCCATCGGCACCTCGACCATCGGTTCGTCGGAGGCCTGCATGCTGGGCGGGCTCGCGCTCAAGCGACGCTGGCAGGCCGGACGCAGGGCGCGGAACGAGTCAACCGATCGCCCCAACATCGTTCTCTCGACCGCCGTGCAGGTCTGCTGGGAGAAGTTCTGCAACTACTTCGAGGTCGAGCCACGCTGGGTGCCGATCTCGGCGGAGCACCCGATGCTCGACGGCCACGATCTCGAGGAGTACGTGGACGAGAACACCATCGGGGTGGTCGCCATCATGGGAGTCACCTACACGGGTGCCTACGAGCCGGTCGCCGCGATCGCCGGGAAGCTCGACCAGATCGAGGAGGCCACCGGTCTCGACGTCAGGATCCACGTCGACGCCGCGTCCGGCGGCATGGTGGCGCCGTTCTGCCAGCCCGACCTGGAGTGGGACTTCCGCATCGAGCGCGTGGCGTCCATCAACACCTCCGGCCACAAGTACGGTCTCGTCTACCCGGGTGTGGGCTGGATCGTGTGGCGGGACACGGACGCCCTGCCGGAGAGCATGATCTTCCACTGCAGCTACCTCGGCGGCGACATGCCGACCCTGGCGCTGAACTTCTCGCGACCCGGGGCACAGGTCCTCCTGCAGTACTACATGTTCCTCCGGCTCGGCCGGGAGGGCTACCGCCGGGTCCAGCAGGGATCCCTCGACGTCGCGCAGTTCCTGGCCACGGAGATCGGGGGGCTCGGTCCGTTCGAGCTGGTGAGCCGTGGCGACACGATCCCGGTCGTCACCTGGCGGCTCAAGGAGGGGTACACGACGATGTGGACCCTCTACGACCTGTCGGATCGACTCAGGATGAAGGGCTGGCTCGTGCCCGCCTATCCCCTGGCCGACGATCTGTCGCACCTGACCGTGCTTCGCATCGTGGTCCGCGTCGGCCTCGGCCGCGACCTGGCGTCGGCCCTGGTCAAAGATCTCGCCGGCGAGGTGTCGTTCCTCGACGAGCTCGACTCACCGATGCCGCGTAGGGGCGCCGGATCTCACTTCCACCACTGAGAGAGCCGCAGCGAGGGGTCGGGGCGACCGGCCCTGCGCTATCGGCGCACCAGCACGGCCACCATGAAACCGCTGTCGTCGTCGAACGGACGGAGATCCCAGGTCGACCACCGCTGTTCCACCTCCAGCCCCGCCTCGCGGGCGTCGGCGTCGAACTCCTCGCGCGACCACCCGCGGTCGAGACCGAACCCCACCACGAGCCGCCCGTCTCGTCCCTCGACGTCGTCGGACGCCGACACCAGACGTCCGGCGAGATTGGCCAGCACGATGCCGCGGTCGGCCGGGTCGACGAACGCCAGGACGTTACCGGCGGAGACGGCCAGGTCGAACGGTCCGGCCGCCCAGCCCTCCCCTGCGAGATCCGCGACCTCCCAGGAGGCGTCAGGGCACAGCTCCCGCGCCCGTTCGACCAGGTGGGGGTCGAGGTCCACACCGGTGACCCGGTGCCCGCGCTGGTGGAGGTAGGCCCCCGTGCGGCCCTGACCGCACCCCGCGTCGAGGATGCGGGCGCCACGTGGCGCCATCGCATCGATCAGCCGCGCCTCGCCGTCGATGTCCACGCCCTCGGCCACCATGTCGTCCCACCGCTTGGCGTACCGGCGCGAGTGCCCGGGGTCGGCGTCCACGATCGTCTTCCACGTCTGCGTCATGTCACCCAGTATGGCCACGCCGCGCCCCGACCGGTCCCGATGTCACCGCTCCAGCCGCCGCATCAGTCGGAACGCGGTCAGGTCCGCGCCCCGGTTCTGGTTGACGAGGGCGAGGACGACGGTGCCGGTGGCGGGGCTGACGAGGACGACGGACCGGAATCCTCCTGTCCCGCCGTTGTGCCACAGGGTCCGATCCCCCGCACGGTGCCACCCGAGCCCCATCGTCTCCGGCCCTCCCCGTGGCGTGGCATGGGTGAGCCGGATGGCGTCGCCGAGCCCGGTGCTCCCCGGGTCGACCTGTGCGGAGAGGAACCGGACCATGTCCGAGGCCGTGGACCGCAGTGCACCCGCGCCCGCGAATCCGGCCAGGGGCCAGGGATCGGCGGGGCGACGACGGCTCCGGAATCCCACCGCCATCCGCCGACGCTGGTCGGCGGTCATGTGGGCGTCGACCACGGTGTCCACCAACCCGAGCGGACCGCCGACCCGGTCTCGTACGAGGGTGCCGTAGTCCAGACCGGTCGCCGTGGTCATCGCGGTGCCGAGGAGGCCGAATCCGAGATTGGAGTACGCGGGTCCGCCGTCGCCCGGCACGCGCTTCAGCCGCGTCTCACCCAGGCTCCGCAGCACGTCGTCCTCGGTCAGAGCCGCGTACGGGTCGGCGCCGGTGCGCTGATACGCGATGTTCTCCCGGAGCCCGAGACGCACGGGCGACCGCGGGAGCCCGGAGGTGTGGGTCGCGAGGTGTCGCAGCGTGATCTCCACCCCGTCCCGACCCGGGACCTTCACACCGGCCGGGAGTAGCTCCCGGACAGGGGTGTCGAGGCTCCAGTCCCCCCGGATCACGCCGTCCGCGAGCAGGAGCGCGGTGAACGTCTTGGTGATCGACCCGATCTCGAACAGCGTGCGTTCGCCCGGGACCCCTCCGTGGCCGTCATCGCCCCCGGAGGAGATCGACACCTCCCCGTGCGGCCCCCCGCCGAGCACGAGTCCGACCCGCCGACGCGCCAACCGCGCGGTCGCCCTCGCCACGAGCGCCGCGCGGTCGTTCCTCCGGGCCCCCGCCGGTACGTCCTCGCCCTCCATGGCCCCGAGTCAACGGCATCCGGCCGCCCGCCGCATCCTGCGTGTCGGAGCCGTGGTGCACGATGGGCGACATGACCTCCGTTCCCGGCACCTCCGTTCCCGGCGCCGTCTCCACCCCAGGACCCGACCGTCACGCGCTCCGCTCGCGCGCCGACGAACTGTTGGGCGCGCTCG
>NZ_JAALDZ010000351.1:0-5113 GCF_014145125.1 Dietzia sp. CQ4
CAAACCCCGGCCCCCAAACCCCACCACTCCAGGGGACTTACCCCGTACGTGTGCCTTCCAGCAATCTCCTGGGCACCGAGGAGGGGCAGGGCTTCGTCCAGCTCATGATGCAGCTCCCGCAGGAGCGGCTCATCGTCGCCGTCAGTTGCGCCGCGTCGATGGACCTGATGCTGGACCTGACACACGAGTACACACTCACCCGCGAGGCGTTCGGCAAACCGATCTTCGGATTCCAGAACACCAAGTTCAAGCTCGCCGAGGTCGCCACCGAAGCCCGCGTCACCCGCGCCTTCATCGACGAGTGTCTCGACCTGCATGTCAAGAGCGAACTGGACATCCCCACCGCCGCGATGGCGAAGTACTGGAGCTCCGAACGCGCTCAGCAAGTCGCCGACACCTGCCTGCAACTCCACGGCGGCTACGGCTACATGGAGGAGTATCCGATCGCGCGCGCATGGACCGACCTGCGGGTCAGTCAGATCTACGCCGACACCACCGAGATCATGAAGGAGATCATCGCCCGATCACTCCCGACACCTGTCATGGGACAGTAGTCCGTACCCGACGCGCACTCGCTCGCTCGGCGAGCACTCCGTCCGCCAGCACGCCTAAACACGTCTCTGGTGGTTGGCCTGTTGTGGTGATCTCGGACGGTGGACCCTCCTAAGGTGAGGGGCCTACCGAAATGAGATCCAGTAGTGAGTGCATCACGCAGACGGTTCAGCCAGGAGTTCAAGGATGAGCTGTGCCAGGAGGTCATCTCGACTTCGAAGACGATCAAGGACGTCGCCGTGGCCTACGGCGTCGGGCCCGAGACGTTGCGAAACTGGTTGAACAAGTACCGCGAGACCCACGGCGGCACCGAGACCGAGGTGACGCTCGATGAGCGGGCACGGTTCAAGGAGCTGGAGCGGGAGAACTCCGAGCTCCGCGCCGAAACGGCCTTCTTGAAAAAAGCAGCCGCTTACTTCGCGTCAGTACCAAAATGATGGTGGCCCGGTGGAGTTGGCTCGTTTTTTCGCTGCCGTAGGTGGCTTGTCCGCGATGTGCCGCCCCACCGGGTGTGCATCGCTGATCAAGGCCGTGGCCTGACAGGAGCTTGCTCGCTCGTCCTGCCCGACTGAGGCGTGCCCGACCTCGGTTGGCGATGCCGCACTTCACGATACGCAGCAGGAGGCGGTCCGCGGTGACTGTCATTGGAATTGATGCCCACAAGAACTGGCACACGCTCGTCGCTGTCGATGAGGTCGGCAGGAGGATCGATGTCCTCACGGTTGAGGCTCGGGCGGCTGGGCATCAGAAAATCATGACCTGGCTCGAACAGTTCGAGGAGGTGAGCATCGCGGTCGAGGACTGCCGGCACCTGACCCGTCGACTGGAAGCCGACCTGCTCGACGCCGGGCACAAGGTCGTGCGAGTCCACACCCGGCTGATGGCGGGTATGCGCCGGTCGGGTCGTGAACCCGGCAAATCCGACCCGATCGACGCGGAGGCCGTGGCGCGTGTTGCTCTGCGGGAACGTGACCTGCCCACGGCCGAGTTGCCGGGGCCGGCGCGGGAGATCAAGCTACTGTCCGACCACTGTCGCAGCCTGGTCGCTCGCCGTACCGCACTGCAGTCCAAGGTCCGCTGGTTCCTGCACGAGATCGACCCTGACCTGCAGATCCCGTCCCGGGCGCTGCGTCGCTACCATCTTCTCGATGAGCTGATTGCCCACCTGGACAACCTGACCGGGGTGGTGCCGGAGATCGCCCGCGACATCTTGGAGGACATCCGATCGCTCACCCGGCGGATCAACGAGATCGAGGGCCGATTGGGTGTCCGCGTACAGGTTGACGTGACGTTGCGGGTACAGGCTCACGTGTCGGTGTCCGGCTGGGGTTTATGGTGCCGGTTCGTCGGCAGTGCTGACAAGGTCCGCTCGGTCCTTGAGCCGGTAGGACGGTCCGTTGATTGCGATGACCTCGCAGTGGTGCAGGAACCGATCCAGGATCGCCGTGGCCAAGACCTCGTCTCCCAGGACGGTGCCCCATTCGGCGAAGGTCTTGTTGCTGGTGATGATCGTCGAGCCCTTCTCGTAGCGGCGTGAAACCAGCTGGAAGAACATATTGGCCTCCGCGCGGTTGAGTGGGAGATAGCCGACTTCATCGATGACCAGCAGTGACGGTCGGGCCAGACTCGAGAGCTGCTTGGGCAAGGTGCCGAGGCTGTCTGCCTTGCGCAGCTTGCGGACCAGGTCGTCCAGCGTGGTGTAGTAGATTGAGTGGCCGGCCCGGCACGCGGTCACCGCCAGCGCCACGGCGATGTGGGTCTTGCCCACGCCGGGCGGGCCGAGCAGAGCGATGTTGGCTTTGCGTTCGACGAACTCCATCGCCGCGAGATCCTTCAAGCGCCGGGCATCGACGCCAGGTTGGAACGCAAAATCGAACTCCTCCAAGGTCTTGTGGTGCGGCAGACCGGAGAGCTTGAGCGCGTTGCGAAACCGGCCCGACTCCCGGTGGGTGACCTCCTCCTCGAGCAGCTGGTCGAGAAAGTCCAGGTACCCCAGCTGAGACTGCTCAGCACGGGTCGCGGCGTCAGCTGCGGCGGCGGCCATGTGCGGCAGCTTGAGACGCTGCGCGGCGGCGGTGATCCGACTGATGACGAACTCGCTCACGAGGCCTCACCCGCCACCAGCTCGTAGGACGCCAACGGCCGTCGAATATCGGGAACCGGGTCCATCGAGGCCAGATAGTGCGCCAGCACCGAGGACGACTCCTCCGGCCTGGCAGATGCCCCGGCCCGGTCGGGCTCGGTGTGACAGACGGCGCGGCCGACCCCGTCGGGCAGGCCGTCCCAGTGGGTGGGGTCGATGATCCACTCGTGCGACCGGCCGCCACGCCGATGGACCGCCAGCACCTGGGCGGGGTCCTCCAGGCGGCAGACCTTGATGCGGCTGGCTGTGGCACGGACCAGGACCTTCTGCCTCGCCGTCACCTGGGAGGCGGGGACCGAGTAGTGGTCGGACTCGAACGAGATCAAACAGTCCTTGCCCACCGTGCGCACGTGATCGTCGAAGATCTCGTACTCCGTGGCCGGCAGCGGGCCCAGTGCGGCGTGATCCGTTGCGGCGGCCTCGGCGATGACCTGCCCGTGGGTGCGGTGAACCTGGCCGCGGCGGATCTTCACCCACCGGGCGAAAGCGGCATCAACGTCGCCGACCGAGCGAAAGCGGCGGCCGGCCACGACGTGGTCTCGCACGATGTCGACCTGCCGCTCCACCCGGCCCTTGCCGGTGGGCCGGTAGGCGGCCAGCACATCGATGCCGTACCCGTAGTGGCCGGCGAACGCGGTGGCTGCGGCGGTGACCGGGACCGCTTTGCCTGGGGCCACATGGCGGCGCACCACGGTCTTGAGGCGGTCGTAGACGATCACGGCCGGGACCCCGCCGAAGTGGTCGAAGGCCCGCCGGTGGCAGTCGAAGAACGTCGCGGCATCCATCGAGGTCACGAAGCAGCAGAACGGGTCCCGCGAGTACGACAGCGTCATGTGGAACGAGTACACGCGAACCCCGGTGCCCAGCAGATCTCCCTCATCGCCCCAGTCGACCTGGGCCTGGGCCCCGGGCAGAGTGGCGATGCGTCGGTGCAGACTCCCCGCTCCCGGTTCGTCGAGGCCGAGCTCGGCGCGGATCTGGGGGCGGCGGGAGCGGCAGTAGGTCTTGACCCGCTGATAGTGCACATGCACGTCGTGCTCGTCGGCGAGACGCTCGCAGATCACAGTGGCCTTGATATCGATGCAGGCTCGCAGCATCGCATCGATCAGCGCTGCGATCACCTCGGTGATCGCAACCTTCTGCGTGCCCTTGCGCGAGGGCGCCGACGGCGGCGCCGTCGCGGCATCCTCGGCCAGGTACTTGCGTACCGTGCGCCAGTCACAGCCGCACTCGCGACCGATCTCGGCGTACGTCATGCCGGTGGCATGCAGCTGTTTGAAACGTCGGATATTCATCCAGGACTCCTGATCCAGGATCATGGGGGTGGGCCACCCTTCGGAAATCGTCAACTTGCCGGAAGACGACTCCAAGGGTGGCCCACCCACCTCGGCGAACAACTACGGAACGCCGAACACCGACCTGCACATGAACCTGTCCCCAAACCGACATATCAGGGTGTACGCGGACATTGGGCACGCTGGTGCGCGCGAATCACCAGCACTTGCTTGACGTGCCGGGCCTCGGGGTGCTCGGAGCGGCCACGATCATCGGCGAGACCGCCGGGGTCAGGCGGTTCAAGTCCAAAGACGCCTTCGCCCGTTTCAACGGCACCGCCCCGATCCCAGTGTGGTCTGGCAACAAGGTCCGCGTCAGGCTGTCTCGGGGCGGAAACAGGCGCATCAACACCGCGCTGCACATGGCCGCGGTGACCCAGCTGCGGCTCGGCGGCGAAGGTACCGCCTACTACGACAAGCTCATCGCCGCCGGCAAGACCCGCACCGAGGCATTGCGACTGCTCCGCCGCCGAATATCTGACCGAGTGTTCGCAGCGATGCGCGCCGACGAAACAGGGCCCCTGCCCGACGCCACGTCACCTCCTCCCTCTACGGAGACACGCACTTCGATCCCCGCTCTCCAGGCAGCCGCGTGACGAAGACTTGACATAGGAGCATCCGGGAGCAGCGACCGTGAGCCGATACGAGTACATCGACTCCTGCAGGACCGACCCCGCCGAGACCAACCCGGTGTACAAGATGTGCGCCTGGTTGACCGTCTCGACCTCTGGGTTCTACAACTGGCTCTCCCGTCCGACGTCGGCGACAGCGGCCCGCAGACAGGCGTTGACGGCCCGGGTGAGGCACTTCTTCACCGCCACCGACGCCACCTACGGGTATCGGCGGATTCACGCCGATCTGGTTGACGAGGGCACCGAGTGTTCACCGGAGCTCGTGCGGCAGATCATGCGCTCTGAAGGCCTCGTCGCCTGTCAGCCGAGACCATTTCGGGTGACCACCGAAGCCGATGACGCCGCCGCGGCCGACATGCCTGACCTGGTGAAACGAGACTTCACCGCCGATCGCGCCGGGGTCAAGTTGGGGCTGGTGCACGAGTAGGTGACAGGGTTAGTCACGCGGCTTG
>NZ_JAALDZ010000352.1:0-3882 GCF_014145125.1 Dietzia sp. CQ4
CGCTACCGCTTCCTGCACGTCGCAGCCCGGCTGACCCGTAGCGGACGACGGCGAAAAGTGAAGATCCCCAAAACGTGGCCGTGGGCCACCGCCATCGTCGCTGTGTTCAACAAGATCGCCGCGATCCCCAAACCCGCCTGACCTTTTCTGACCGCCCACGACATCACCACCCGGGGACCCGCCACCGGCAGCGCCAGCCGGCGCCCACGCACGCCCTTACGCGAAAACAGACCGTCCGTCACTCGACAGCAGCAGTCACACCGGCCCGTGAATCAGCGGGGCTAGGCACAGCAGCGGCATGACCACCCGGTTCGCCCACCTCATCAGGTGCTGTTCCCGCCATCGCCGGCCCTTGAATCCCGCGCTGACCCAGCGCAGTATGAACGCCACTCCCAGTGGGGTGAGGAGAATCAGCCCTACTGCCTCCAGCAGGGTGCCAGCGTCGACCATCGCAGCCTCACCACCGAGCAACATCACGTAGACCGGCAACAAAAGCAGCTGTAACACGAGATTGACGGGAAGCAGCGCCGTAGCGATCCCTGCATGGCCACGCGCCATCGCGGTGAAGACGAGATACCAATCGGTACACGGGGTAACAAGCAACAACAACAACCCGATTCGAAGATCGGGCTGCTCACCGAGCAAGCCAATACCCAGGCCCCAAGCGAGAAGCGGCGTGAAGACGTAGTTCAACACCAAGCTGACAGCGACCAGCGCCTTGGCGTTGCCCACGTCCTTCAAGTTCGAGGCGTCGAGCTGGACGAACACAGCGATAAGCATCACCAGCAGAGCCGGAATTACTACGTACTCGCCACTGGCACCGAGCGGAGTCGCAAGACCGACCCCCAACCCGGCCAGAGCGGCCGCGGCGACAAACACGCTTTGCAAGCGCTCGATCCAGGTCATCGATGGGCCTCCATCAAACAGCAGCTGCAGGGCAGCCCCAAAGGTAAACCTTCAAGTTGACTGGAAGGTCAAGTCCGCCTCGGCGGGAGGGCCCACGCAGTTGTCGCGTTTGACGATCGTCTAACGCGACACTTTCTGAGCGAACGCCCAATCGGAGGCTCGCGCAGGTCGAACACTAACGGCGACTCCTGCCGCTGTGGCGTAGACATGTAGCGCAATAAAGGTGGGCAAGTCACGGTCGTATGCAACACTGCCGTTGTGAAGATCGGCTACGGGCGCGTTTCGACTGAGGAACAGAACGTCGAGACACAACGACAAGCACTGATCGAGCTCGGCGTTGATCCTCGGCGGATCCACCTCGACCGCGGGGTTAGTGGCCGACGGCGTAAGCGTCCGGCACTGGATCGCGCCCTAGCCGAACTGCGCGATGGTGACGAGCTCGTCGTGACCAAACTCGACCGTCTCGGACGATCGCTTCGAGACCTGCTCGACATTGCAGACCAGATACAGGGTGTCGGCGCATCCCTGACTGTCGGGCGGTCTACCTATGACCCGGGCGATCCCGTCGGCGCGATGCTATTCCAGGTTCTGGGTATGGCCGCCGAGTTTGAGGTCGCCATGAACCGCGAGCGCACCCGCGAAGGCGTTGCTCGAGCAAAGGCCGAAGGCAAGTACCGCGGTCGGCAGCCCAAGCTCTCCCCCGCTGACGCCAACAGGCTCCGCCAGATGCACGCCACCGGCGGCTACACCACCGCGGAACTGGGCCGGTTCTTCGGTCTGCACCGCACGTCGGTGTACCGCTACTTGTCCGATGAATAGTGCAAACTCCACCGAGTAGCTAATCCCCGCCCTTGGGCACGGGTACCCCACAGCACCGCTATCGACGGACGGGAAAGACATGTCAAGTAAGGAACCACGGTACGAGATCACCGAAATCAAAGCGTTCCCGGGCACTGAGTCGAAAGCGATCACCAGTAAGCAGCAGGAAGGCTGGGAGTTGGTCTCGCAGCAGCATGGCCGAGTGCGAACGACCCTGAGCTTTCGTAGGCCGAAGCCGCCAGTCCCCTGGAAAATGTGGGCCACGGTCGGCGGCGTCGGCGTTATCCTGGGCAGCATCATTACTGTCGGGGCGCTCCTGGAAGACGACGCCCCGTCTGCGGCAGAAAACACAGCCACTTCGAGCACCGAGCAGCCCTCCCTAGCGGGCCTCGAAGATGATCCCACTTCGGTGCCTGACCTCACGGTCTGCGAAACAGGCCCACTTACCAGGTCATGCAAGTTTGGCCAGACCGCGGTCTACTCCGACACAGTCCGAGGAGGCGAAGTCAAGCTAGAGATCACCGTCGGCGAGCCAGTCGAGTTCACACCGAGCGAGGCTGCGTCGGTCGCACTCGACCGACCGATACAACCCGTAAACGTCTACTTCCCGATCACCATCAGGAACCTATCGCCTGCCCTGCCGGAATCGACCCTTTTCCTTACCCAGGCCCCTTTACCGTGGCGCTCCGGGAGCGAGGCGGTCACCCGCGTAGGGATTCGACCGCCGGCGGAGGTGTGCGGCGAACCCCACCAGCCGACCGGCCCCGAGGCGGCCTCATGGCCGGGTCGCCATCCACCCGGCCAACTATGCGGTGCGCGCGGTCGCGTCCACGGTTTCGCGCCAGCTCACGTGACCGACGCCGTGGTCGGCAAGGTCTACTGGACTGATGCGCGCAACGGCACCGTCTCAGGGTTCGAGGTTCTCTGGCCTGCGGGCGACGGCCGCGCAAGCCGATCGCACTCGGCAGGATGCTCTCGGTTTTACGGTCCGCGGCAAGAAGTCCGGCCATCGTAGTCGCGGACATCGAGACCAGCGTGATTTGTTCGATCGGCCCCTGTCAACGATCAGGCAACCAAGGTGAAGGGACGAAATTACCGTGATCGCCGGCCAGGGCACGGCATCCCGGCGACACTCTTCCGGTGAGCGCGGGCCGGCAGAGTGGGACGCACTGACCAGCGGCCGGGAAGTCGACGTTGTACCGGCACCCTGATACCGGTTGCGCCGCGGCCCCGACACGCGTCGCCCCTGCCGAAGCGTGGAATCGCCGCCGGGAACACTTCAGCGGCCCGAATTGCCCGCCCCCGCCACCGGGTCACTCCGCGAAAGTAGTGTTCTACATCGCCATGTCCATCATGTCCATCATCGGCATTCCACTCATCTGGTGAAACCACGCCATCAGCTGGTGCAGCACGTCGTGCACCTGGCCCATCATGCCCGTCATATCCATCGCGCTTTCCCTTCGAAATCGACACCCTCGACTCTCGAGGTGGCCCCAGTGTCGACTCTCTGCGACGTGGGCGTGGCGCATCGGCGCCGCAGTCGGTTTTCTTCATCAAATCTTCGTAAACTTAACCACCCGTTTTCCTTCGATGTGGCAGGGCTACTGCAAGGTCGGCCACCCATCAACAACTACGCCCCCGGCACTGCAGGGCCCGGTAGAGCGTGGAACGTCCAATCCCAAGGTCTCGGGCGATCGCCGTCGGCCCCTCCCCCGCCGCAACGCGGGTGCGGGCGTTGTCGATCTGTTCGTCGGTCAGGACGCGTTTCCGTCCCTTGTACTTGCCTTTCGCCTTGGCGATGGCGATGCCCTCGGCCTGGCGCTCACGGATGATGGCCCGCTCAAACTCGGCAAACGCCCCGAGTAGCGACAGCATGAGGTCGGCTCGAGGATCCTGGGCACCAGCGGCGTAGGTGGCCCGCTCGTGTACGAACTCCACGCTCGCGCCCTTCGCGGTGACCTCACCAACGATCTGCTTGAGATCGACTAGGGAACGGGCGAGTCGGTCCATCGACGCGACCACCAGCTCGTCACCGTCCCGCAGATACCTGATGCACTCGGCCAGCTTCACCCGATCGGTACGAGAGCGTGCGGACTGCTTCTCGACGTAGACGCGGTCGCACTCCCCCACCGCCTCGAGCTGACGCGCCTCATTCTG
>NZ_JAALDZ010000353.1:0-1412 GCF_014145125.1 Dietzia sp. CQ4
CGCAATTCTCACCTGGCTACGCCAATTGGGAGACACGCCCTAGGAGGGCGCCGGCGAATTCGTGGATGCGTGGGCGGTCGACGTGCGGTCGAGGGCGTAGCGCTTGGCTTGGACGTAAATGCGGTATCGAGTAACGACCTTACTTGAGGCGAGGCCTTTCCAGCCAGGGGCGCGTTGACGTGCTCGGGCACTACTGAAAGCTGTTCGAGGATGTCGAACATTTAACTCCCCGTCACGGTGCGCAGGTTCGCATGCGAGGGAGTCAAATGGTTGCCCAGAGGGGCTTAGGGAAGCAGCTCGTCGTCGATCCAGTCTTCTGCGCAGTAGATCGCGTCGACCATCATGCCCATTGACGTGTGCCCCGTCGCAGTCATCTTCTCCTCGTCCACGGTAGTCGAATCACTCGAACTGTCGGGCGCAGCTCCCGCACTGATCTTCAGGAACTTCATCCGTCCGTCCGACCGGCAGTGCACCGCCACGGTCCCGCCGTCAGGGAAGTAGTGCTTCATGCGCTCGGTCACGACGTCGTCAGCTGGATCGTCGTCGATACATGCCACGGTGTTGCGCACCCATGGGTACTTGACGTCGCGGAACTCCGCGTCGCGGTTGTGCTGCGCAAATCCGAACGTTGCGACCGCGTGCGGGTCTCGTGTCTCGTGCCGCGCATTCCACTGTTTCGCGAGCTGCCCTAGAAAGAAGTTGTAGCCCGCGTCCACCACAGGCCCGTCGCCCGCGAAGAGTCGCCTGACTACGGTGGTCTCGAAGTCTTCCGGACTGGGGCCGGTGCGTACTCGGTGCACGACGGCTCCTTGCTCGATCGAGAAGGCGTCCATCACGTACCGCACCGGGCGCTCGCCTGTGGTGCGAAGTGAGTCGACGTCGCCCTCCCGGGCTATCAGCTTGATAGCCCAGTCGTAGTAGTGGCCGCCTCGGATTCCGTACCGCACGTGCAGTTCGGTATTCACTGGGTTGCCGTTCCCATATGGACCCAGCGATCCGACGAATTCGTTGTACTCGATTCCGGCCGCCGGCACTTCGTAGGGCTTCTTCTTAGTCATGCCCCAACGATATGGCCGCCCTCCGACAACGGGGTCATCCCTCTGACCATCCGACCGTGTCGCTGGGGTACACCCGTGCGGGACGCTACGCCGCCAACCATCGCCGCTGTGTCACAGGGTGGTTTCTGGAGTTATGAAACGCCGTCCCTTCGGGTCTAGTGTGTAGTGGTACAGATTCCGGACGAAAGGCTCTTTCGATGGCTGATCGAATCGGGACGTTGCTGAACCGTTCGGGCGACGGTGGCGAGGAGGTGCTCATCGTCAGCCGCGGGAAGGTGCGGACTCGGTTCCGTCGCCGGGATGAGTTGGGCTGGAACTTTCGGGTGGAGTCGACGGACTCGGAGAACGTCATCG
>NZ_JAALDZ010000354.1:0-1536 GCF_014145125.1 Dietzia sp. CQ4
TCGACGAGCATCTCGATGTCCGCGGCGGTGAACGGTCGCAGTCCGATCATGCGCGCGAGGACCACCGGCCCGGCGAGCTGGGCCACCGCCAGGTCGCGGTCCCCGGGGATCAGGGTTCCGGCGGACTCGGCGGTGGACAGGACGGCGTGCAGGGGGGCGGCGTAGGAGTCCACGACGCCGCGGCGCAGCTCGCCCACCTCGTCGTCGTCCCCGGCACCCCGGCCCATCGCCAGCCATCCCCACATCGACTGCTGGAGCGGGGCGTCCTGGATCAGGCGCGTCATGGACGTGCACAACTGGACGAGTTGATCGCGCACCGGGGCGTCACTCGGAGGCGGCTCCGGCGCCGGCAGCAGGCGCCGGAACGCCGCCGCGATCAGTGAGTCGGTGGAGGGGAAGTTGCGGTACAGCGTGGTCCGGGCGACGCCGGACACGCGGGTGACCGCGTCCACCGTCACCGCCGCGGCACCACCTGACAGGAGCAGGTCCACCGCGGCGTCCAGGAGTTTTCCCCGCGAGCGGGCGCGGCGCGGATCGGTCGGAGACTGCATGGGTCCATTGTGACGGCCCCCGGTGGGATACGGTGTGGTGACCCGACCGATACCGGCGGTATCGTTTCTTCAGATGTCGCCACCTCCGACCCCGGGAGCCGAAGTGCTGGAACTGACCACCGGACGGCGCCGCTGGCTGCTGTTCGTCAACATCGTGGCGGTGTCGCTGGTCGTCGCCACGATGTCCGCGCTGTACACCTCCCTCCCGGACATCGCCGTGGCCACCGGGGCCACCCAGGCCCAGCTGACCTGGATCGTCGATTCCTACACGCTGGCGCTCGCCGCGCTCGTGCTCACCGCAGGCGCCCTGGGCGACCGCTTCGGCCGCCGGGCCACCCTCATCGTGGGGCTGGCCCTGTTCACCGTGTCCTCGGCCCTGCCCATCTGGCTGGACTCGCCGCTCTGGGTGATCGTCCTGCGTGCGGTGGCCGGAGTGGGCGCGGCGTTCGTCATGCCCTCCACGCTCTCGCTGCTCACCGCCAGTTTCCCGTCCGAGCGTCGCGGTTCCGCGGTGGGCATGTGGGCCGGGTTCGCGGGTATCGGCGGGATCGTCGGCCTGCTCAGCTCGGGGGTCATGCTGGAGGTGTGGTCGTGGAAGGCGATCTTCGTGGTCTACTCCGGCATCGGTCTGCTGGTGCTCCTGGCCGCCCTCACGATCGGTGAATCCGTGGCGTCCCGGCACGGTCGGCCGGACGTGCTGGGATCCGTGTTCTCGGCGCTGGCGGTCGGTGGCGTCGTCTTCGGCCTCATCGAGGGCGCGCACACGAGTTTCTCCGACCCCCTCGTCGTCGTCACCCTCATCGTGGCCGCGGTGAGCCTGCTGGCCTTCGTCCTGGTCGAACTCCGTGCCACCGATCCCCTTCTCGACGTGCGGTACTTCCGCCGGCGGGGCTTCGCCACGGGTTCCATCTCCGTCGGGATGCAGTTCCTGACGATCTTCGGGTTCTTCCTGCTGATCGTGCAGTACCTGCAGTTGGTCAAGGGG
>NZ_JAALDZ010000355.1:0-3456 GCF_014145125.1 Dietzia sp. CQ4
GGCGCCGAGCGTGGGCGCCGGGCGTGGTCGACTCAGCGTGCGGGCGGTGCGGCCTGTCAGGCGAGCGCGGCGCCGCGGGCCCGGTCGAGCTCCTGCTCCAGACCCGCCACCAGGGTCTCCGCAGGCTGCTCGCCGCACATGCCCAACCAGTTGGCGAGCATGCGGTGGCCGCCGTCGCTCATCACGGACTCGGGGTGGAACTGGACCCCGTGGACGGGCAGTTCGCGGTGCCGCATCGCCATGATCAGCCCGGACCCGGTCCACGCGGTGGGCACGAGTTCCTCCGGGACGGTCTCCGGGAGCACCGTCAGCGAGTGGTAGCGGGTCGCCGTGAACGGGCTGGGGATCCCGGCGAGGACGCCCGAGTCGTCGTGGGTGACCCGACTCGTCTTGCCGTGCATGAGTTCAGCGGCCCGGTCGACCGTGGCGCCGAAGGCCTCGCCGATCGCCTGGTGTCCCAGGCACACGCCCAGCACCGGGACACCCGCGCGCCCACAGACCCCGATCAGCGGGATCGTGGCGCCCGCCCGGTCCGGCGTCCCCGGGCCCGGGCTGAGCAGGACGCCGTCGAACTCGGCGACCACGCCCGCGAGCGACGCCGGGTCGTAGCCGCCGTCCGGGCCGGCGAGTCTCTCGTCGTCGTTCCGCCACACCTCGCACGTCGCGCCCAGCTGTCCCAGGTACTGGACCAGGTTGTAGACGAAGCTGTCGTAGTTGTCGACGACGAGGATGCGCATAGATGCAGCGTACTGCTGTCGTCGGGATGAACGTCCCCGGCGGGTCTTGGTAGAGTGGCCTGGATCAGCCCCACCAGTGCGAGGACGTCATGCCCAAGTCAAAGGTCCGGTCGAAGACCGAGTACACCGACGCGGCCGTCAGCCGCACCCCCGTCAAGGTCAAGGGGACGCCCACCGCGCAGTGGTACCTGATCGTGATGTTCGGTCTCATGATCCTGGGCCTGGCGTGGTTGGTGACCTACTACATCGCCGGTGAGCGGATCCCGTTCATGCAGTCCCTCGAGACCTGGCAGAACTTCGCCATCGGTTTCGGGCTGGCCGTGGTCGGGCTGCTCATGACCATGAACTGGCGCTGACACCCGTTCTACCGGAACCCCGTTCCCCGCATTCCACAGCTTAATTCACAGGTCACCTCCCGCACGACGCGGGGGGTGACCTGCATTTTCTCATCGAATTGACATCCATGCAGGTCAAGGTGGTGTATTCGGCGAAGTGACCGGTGTTAGCGATGCCCGCGCCCGCGCACACAGGCTGTGGACAACTCCCTCCACACTGGGGATAAACCCTCGACGACGACGACGAGGACGACGCCGCAGGTCGGGGTGCTGCCCTCTCGAACGCGGATCGAACTCCACCCGTGTGATTCATCCACACTGTGGATTCCGCCTGTGGATAAGGGAGGATGGCGGGATGAGTGAGACAACGGCGTCCACCGGCGGACACCAGGCCGCGTCGTGGGGCCCGGGGACCCTGTGGCCGGCCGCGCAGATCGCCCTCGGGGTCGGTGCGGTGGTGGTGGGACTGACCAACCGGGATCCCCTGGGGCTCATCCTCACCGGGCTGCTGGCGCTGCTCGTGGTCCCCGCTGGGGTGATGCAGTTGATGCGGCGTCCCCGGATAGAGGTGGTGGACGGACAGCTCGCGATCAAGAAGCTCGGTGGCGTGGTGTTCGTGCCGCCGGCGCAGGTCGTCGAGGCGCGCGCGCTCGGGGTCGCGAGATGGGGCGTGCGCCAGCACCTCATGCGACTGGAGTACGTGGACGACCGGGGGCGGGAGCAGCTCGACGTGTTCACGCGGGGAGACCTGGGGACCGATCCGCGTGAGGTGAGGGAGAGGCTGGTGGGCCTGGGATTCGGGGGGACCCGGGGGCCGGGGTCCGCCGGGTCGGATGCCACGGGGTCGGATACGGGCGGGTCGGATGCCACCGGGTCGGATACCGGCGGCCCCGGATCTAGCGCCTGAGGACGTAACCCCACTGCATGGTGTCGGCCGCGTACCAGGCGGCCACGGCGACGAGCGCCACCAGTCCCAGGTAGGCGAGCCACGACACGGTCTCCCGCCCGCCACGACCCACCCGTCCCGGCAGTCGACGGGGCAGGACCACCAGGACGAGCGCTCCGAGCGCGCCCACCACCAGGCCGCCCAGGTGGGCGGCGAGGGAGATGCCGGGAACGAGGAAGCTCACGCCGATGTTGAGCACCAGCAGTATCCCGATCCCCTTGACGTCGAGGCGCATCGACATCGCGACGATCGCGTACGCACCCATGAGGCCGAAGATGGCGCCGGACGCCCCGGCCGTGAGCGCGTTCTGGCCGTAGAACATCACGGCGACGGAGCCGCCGAAGGCCGAGACCAGGTACAGCGCGAAGAACCGGGCGTGTCCGATGCTGCGCTCGATGCCCAGACCGAGGATCCACAACATGTACATGTTGAGCAGGAGGTGCATCGGCCCGAAATGCTGGAAGGCCGAGGTCATCAGGCGCCACCACTCGTCCCGCGCCGCGACCAGCGGCGGATAGAGCGCCGTGGCCTCGAACAGCGCCGAGGTGTGGTTGCCGAGCATGCTCCGCGACTGGGCGACCGTGGCGGCGTAGACCGCGAGGTTGGCGGTGATGAGCCACGCGGTCACCGGCTGGCGTCGGAAGAAGCGGGAGACGGCGCCGCCGTTGTGCGTCTGGGTGGTCATGGGCTGGTGTGCTGTCACCGTTCCTGGATCGTCGTGGATAGACCGACGGCGCGGGACCGGTGTTCCGGTGCCCGCGCCGCTGGCCGGGCCGTGTCGCCACGACCCTGTGGATCAGGAGTCAGGAGATCTCGATCGACTCGATCACGATGTCCTCGACCGGGCGGTCCATGGCGCCGGTCTTGGTGGTGGCGATGGCGTCGATGACCTTCTGCGAGTCGGCGTCCGCGACCTTCCCGAAGATGGTGTGCCGGTTGTTCAGGTGCGGAGTCGGGCCCACGGTGACGAAGAACTGCGAACCGTTGGTCCCCGGGCCGGCGTTGGCCATGGCCAGCAGGTACGGCTCGGTGAACTGGAGCTCCGGGTGGAACTCGTCCTTGAACTGGTAGCCCGGGCCGCCGCGGCCGGTTCCCGTGGGGTCGCCGCCCTGGATCATGAACCCGGAGATGACGCGGTGGAAGATCGAACCGTCGTAGAACGGGCCGGACTTCTCGCCCTTGGCGTTGGCCTGAGAGTAGTCCTTCGACCCGTCGGCCAGGCCGACGAAGTTCGCGACCGTCTCCGGGGCGTGGTTGCCGAACAGATCGACGACGATGTCGCCCTTGTTCGTGTGGATGGTTGCCTTCTGCGTTGCGATGCTCACGACGACCATCCTGCCACGCGGTCCCGGTGGATGTCGGCGAGGTGGTGGTCGCTGTCCGAGGGCTGTGCCACCATCTACCCATGAGCACACGAAGCGATCGCGCCGCCGAGCGT
>NZ_JAALDZ010000356.1:0-1020 GCF_014145125.1 Dietzia sp. CQ4
AGACGATCACCCCACAGGGAGAGCGCGGCGGCGGAGCGGGTGGTCCCCATCTGCCGGGCCAGCTCGGGCACGCGGGGATCGGACAGCAGGCACACCACGTCGTTGTTCCGGGGGAGCCGGGACCTGGTGATCCCGGAGGCCACCATGTGGGCGTCGCAGAGGATCGGCGCTCCGGCCTCGAGCGCGGATCGCGCGGCCCCCACCAGTCCCGGATGCACCTGCAGGTCGTCGACGAGGTCGGTCTGCCCGGTGCCGTGCACCATCCGGACGGCGAGCCGCTCGGCGTCCCGCGGGACGCCCGACAGATCGGTCTCCCGCCGGATGGTCGCGAACGAGTCGACGTAGATCGCGGGCCCGTCGTCGACGTAGTCGTAGCGGCGTGGCGGCCTGGGGACAGCAGGCATGGGTCCTCCTCGGGGTTCTCGCCCCGGTCAGAAGTCTCAGGCGACGCGTCAGGGAGCGCGTCGATCCCTCGGCCAGTATCTGGCTTGGCGGCCCGTCGAGCGGGCCTCACAGTGGCGGAACCGCCCCGGACTCGCACCGGGTTCCTCGCCGTGGGACAGCGGCGAGTCTACGTGCGCACGGTGAGCACACCGCGCCACGGGGTGACGATGAGCTCGGTGACGTCGTCGCCGGTGAGGCGATCGATCACGGCGCGGGTGAGGACACCGTCCCCGGCCCCGACATGCTCGATCCTTCCCGAGGAGCCGGGGACCGGTCCGTAGGGCAGCGCGGGGATCGGGGTGGGGAGACGATCATCGCCCGGGCGGGCGGCGGCGAGCGGCACGGGGAGTTCACGCACGTGCCAGGGTGCGTCGGGGCCGGTACCCCGGGCGGCGGCGAAGTCGCGCGCCAGGTCGAGCAGGCGATCGGCCGCCTCCTCGAGGGGCACCACCGCCGACCAGTCCTCCCCCACCCGGAGTTGCACGGTGTCGGCGTCGAGGGTCGCCAGCCCCAGGTCGCCGGGGCGGTCCACGAGATCGCCGCGGCCGTCGTCGAGGACGAAGAGGAATCGGCCGG